>JACQUF010000169.1 GCA_016210435.1 Chloroflexota bacterium | reverse complement strand
GCAGCTCCTCGGCCTCCAGGTCGCCTTCCTCCCCTTCGTCTGATGATGACGATGACGGCATGGAGTCGAGCATCTCGACCAATTCGTGATGGTCCACGTAGGCTACCTCGACCTTGCGCCAGCAGCGGGAGAGCTGCCAGACGGTGCGGCGGAGGCGCCTGGGGAACACCTTCAGGAAGTAGGGGTAGAAGCTCCTGTCGTGGCACCACTCCTGCAGAAGGGCGGCGAAGGCGAGGTAAGCCTCCTGGTGCAGGTCGTCCATGTCGTAGCCGTCGGGAAGGTGCCGGCCGCGCCAGCGGTTGGTGAAGCGGCGGATCCGGGGGGCGAGAAGCTCGTACAGCCGGTCCCGCGCCTCCGCGTCGCCTCCCCTGGCCCTCACCGCGAGAGCATCTACCTTCGCCGCGATCGAGCTTTGTTGATCAAACGCGCTCCCCTCGAGGGGTTCGTCGTCCATCGTCTCTCCTCCTATATGTGGTGAAGGTTCGGGCCGCCGGGAGGAGAAGGGCGAAGAGGGGAAAAGGGGAAGGGGCGAAGGGAGGTTATAGCTTCGCTACGCGAAGCGCAGAAACCTATTTTCGCCCTTTCGCCCCTTCATCTTCGCTCAGGGCATGCTTTTTCCCTTTCGCCCTTCTCCGGGGCGGGGCGCTGTTGCGCTCTGGACTTTGACCCTCAAGGGGCTGTTAGGATGATGCTGCTTCGGCGGACGCCGGGCCGCCGCCGTCAGGATTGCGGCCGCTCGGGCGGCCGGTGGCGCACGGCCCCGCAGCGGGGGCAGGTGGCCGTGATGCGGCCTATCACGTGGTAATGGCGCTTCCTGATGCTGACGTAGACGTTGCCGGCCTCGTCGAACGTGCCAAGAAGGATAGGTGGCATCCCGCAGTGGCATTCCCATCGATGGACCATACTGCTCTCTGACTCGGCGTCCATGTGACCTCCTTCCCTGCTGCCGCAAGCCCGTCCGCCTGAACACGATCACAACACTAGAACACATAAGTGAAACGCCGATGAACTGTGAAAGTTACGGTCGTTCTATAAAACCTCTGCGCCCTCTGCGTTCTCTGCGGTTCAAAATAGGAATTCTAAATGCTGAAGCGCGCGCCTATTCGGCCAAAGGAGGAAGACCGGAATCGGCGCGGACGGCGTTGGCGAAGGCCAGGACCCCGTCGCGCAGCGAGCGGTGCTCGAAGCCGAACTCGCGCCGGAAGCGATCGCAGTCCATCATGTACACGTACTGCAGCGCCCGGGTCCGCTTCTCGATCTCATCGGACTCGTGGAAGGTGATCTCGGCTCCCGGAATGACCTGGCGCACGACTTCGGCCAGCTCGCCGAAGGTGGCGGTGTGGCCGCCGGTGTTGTAGACGTCGTGCTTCACTTCGGGCGCCTTGCACAGGCGAACGAACATCTCGGCCACGTCGTCCACGTAGACCAGGCAGGCTCGCTGTTGCGCGGGATAGTCGACGATCGCGGGCCTTCCCAGCGCGGGGTTCGCCACGAGCTCGACGCGGGCCGACCACCAGGCGGGCCGGCGACCGTGCTGCCGCTGGCCGGGACCGTAAAGCACGGTGGGACGCAGCCCCACGACGCTCAGACCGTGCTCGTCGGCGTAGCGCCGGGCCACGGCCTCGTTGAGCGTAGCTATGATGCCGCGCAGGTAGAGCGGCCGGGGCGGGTCCTCTTCGGTTATGGGGCGCTCGCCGTAGACGTGCTGAAGCCCGTAGACGGAGAGGGCGCTGGTGTACACCACGCGGGAAATGCCCGCCAGGCGAGCCGCCTCGAAGACGTTCGCATAGCCGAGGGCATTAGTTCTTACAATGTCGACGATCCGCTCCTCCGTGCCGGTGATGACGCCGGCCACCGCGATAATACGTTCTACCCCTTGCTTCCTGATCGCCCGGCTCAGATCTTCCAGGCGGGCCAGGTCGCCCTGGAAGGCCGACACGGCGCCGAGCCCAGCCTGATCGGACTGCCGAACTGTCCGGCCGAACGAGACCACGCGCTCACCCCGTCCGGCAAGCGCCCGCACGATGGCCTTTCCGATGAATCCTGTCCCTCCGACGACCATGATCGACATAGTAGCTTTCACCTTTCTACAGGGTCAAGAGCCAAGAGTCAAGGAAACAGTTACTGTTGCGCTGTCTCTGGTCCATGGTCAGTTGTCAGTAGTCAGT
>JACQUF010000177.1 GCA_016210435.1 Chloroflexota bacterium | reverse complement strand
GTTGAGATCACCCAGGAATCCGCGATCAGGCCCACGACCTTTGTCGGGTCCTTGCGGTCCACCGTGGCCAGGGACTCACAGATGCCCCACTCATTGCGGTACAGATTGCGTGGGTATGGCGCCTGCGAGTTGACGAAGATCGGCGCGCCCACCGAAGGGAGCGCGACAGTGAGGGAACCAGTCGGCCCGGTCGGGCGCGGCGCGGTCGTGGCAGTAGGCGCCACAGTAGGCGCGGGCGCCCGGGTCGGGGTGGGGACAGGGGTGGGAGCGGTAGTAGGCGTCGCCGGCGGCGCTGTGGGTTGCACCTGGACCGGCGGCTGGGTGGGTGCAGGCGCCTGTGTCGCTTCCTCACCGCCACCGCAGGCCAGCGCAAGCGTGATGACGCTCCCGGTGGCAAGGAGCACGAGCCTGACGAACGACGCTCCCCGATACGGCCTCATAGCACCGCCCTCCTCCAATGGCCCGCGCCGAGTCCTCATGCCGTGCATTTTGCGGGATGGCTAAGGCTACACAGGCTGCCAGCGCAGGTCAACGTCGCGATTGCTGCGGCGTGTGACTTTCGCGTGCCTGGCTTGTATCTGGGCCAGCAGGAACTTTCAGGTTGTCATCCTGAGGCGCGAAGCAACGAAGGATCTGTTCGGTTCAACAGGTCCCTTCGACAGGCTCAGGGCAAGCTCTTCGCTTCGCCCAGGACGACCTCGACGAACCCTCTGCCAACATGACGCGCGCGGGCTATGGATCGAACTGGCCGACCGAGCGCAGATAGTCCGCGAATTGGCGGACACCGGTCCGAATGTCCAGCCCGTCCGCCACATTGTGATGCACCGTCACGTATCCGGCGTATCCAGCTTCCGAAAGGCCATCGAACACGAGCCGGAAGTCCACTCCACGCGGGTCGCCGAACGGGACAAGATCGAACTTCACAGGCCCATTGATCCAGGTTTCGATCGTGGACATTCCATCGGGATGGTTCCACATGTTCTGGAGATACACGTTGAACATTAATGGCGCCAGCGCCCCGATGGTTTCGATCCCGTAGTCCTGGCCGCAGGTCATGAGATTGGACGGCTCGTAAATGATCCCGAAGTTCGGACGCCCGACCTCCTTGACCACCTGGAGAGTCATCTCGACCGTTTCGAAGAGCGTGCACGTATGGCACTGGTGAGCGAGCCGGATTCCGCGCTCCGCCGCCAGGTCACACGCCCAGCGAGCCCACGGGATATCTGTGTGCGCCTTCATCCCGATCCGGATCAGGCTGGCGCCCAGGGCCTCGGCAACATTGCAGTGCCTCTCGATCTCACGAAGCGCCATCCCCGCGCGTTCGTTATTCGCAGGGACGTCGATATTCCCGGTCACCATCGACACCTTCAGCTTCAGGCTGTCAAGGAGCTTGCTGGCGGCTTTTAGTTCTGCGTCACCGGACTGGACGCCAAGTTGGGATGCCCTCATGCACAACGCGCGGTAGCCGGCATCACTGGCGAGTCCCGCCAGTTCCGGAAGCCTCATCAGTGCGACGTCCTTGCGCTTCGGCGCCTCGGCGACGCGCGTCGAGAGCGATAGCTGCATCTGCCTAGCGCGCTTTCGCCTTGGCCGCCGCCTCCGCGGCCTCACGCGCCTTCTGCTGGGCAACCGTCTCGCGTCGCCAAGTCCTTTTCTTGTCGTCTCGCACGCGTATGTGGCGCTTGCCCAGGCCGGTGATCTCGATCTCGACGCGTTCCCCGTCCTGCAACGGTCCCAGGCCGAGGTGGTTCGTGCCGGTCGCGATGATGTCGCCGGGCATTAGCGTCACTTCGTTCGAAAGGAGCTCGATGACCCTGGCGACTCCACGGGCCATGTCGGACGTCGGGAAGTCCTGGCGCAGGTCGCCGTTGTTCCACAGCCGAATCTGAAGCGCCTGCGGGTCTCGGACCTCGTCGCTGGTCGAGATCCACGGGCCGATCGGCCCAAACGTGTCCCACGATTTCTGCCACCAGAAACTGTTGCGCCCGTTGGGGTTGATCCCGCGCGCCGACACATCGATGAAGTTGACGTAGCCGAACACATGGCCAAGCGCGGCCGACGCGGCGACTTTGCTCGCCTTCCGGCCGATTACCACGCCAAGCTCGGCCTCGTGCTGGAAAACGGTCGCCGGTGCGTCCGGAAGAATGACCGTGTCGCCGTCGCCGATGATCGACGCGGGCGACTTCAGGAAAGCATCGACGTCATAGGGGGCCGGTATCGTCCCGGACTCCATGTAGTTGCCCGCCATGCAGACGATCTTGCCGGGCTGCGGCACTGGCGGCCGGAAACGCACGCTGGAAACGGGCTTTGCCCTGGCTGAGACCGCCGCGGCCTCGAGTTGCGGCTTGAGAGCGTCGAAGCGTGAAATCACGCCCTCGAGCAGGTCTTGCGGTGTGAGGCGCGGTACGTCCTTGACGGCCTGAGACACATCGATCACGCCTGCGTCGGTCACGATCGCGGGGACATAGTCGTCGACGAACGCGAGCCGCATCGGGACCTCCCTTGATTCGCTCGTGCCGGCATGTTACATCAGGGAATTCGGCGACCGCGCCAATTAGCATCAAGCGTTCCTCGCCGGAAGCTATAATCCGGCACGGTCCCCGCGTCTGATGAATCCCCGTCGATACCGTTGAGGGCGAGCATTGATGGCCACTCGAACCACCACTGATATCGGACTCGTCGCGCACTTGATGAGGCGCGCCGCATTCGGTGCGCCCGCATGGCAACTCGAGGAACTTGCGCAGCGTCCGTACGAAGACCTGGTCGAAGACCTCCTGGGCGTGGAGCGCCACCCCCGGCTCGAGGAAGACCTTTTCGACCGGTTCAATCTCGAGCACGCCGACGAAGAGTCGGCGGAACTCACGACCAAGCTCTGGTTCTACCGCATGATCAACTCGCCGCGGCCGCTCGAAGAGTAGATCGCCCTGTTCTGGCACAACCGCTTCGCCACGGCCGCGTCGAAGGTCGGCAACCGCCGCATGATGGGCGCCCAGATCGACATGCTGCGGGACTACGGACTGGGCGACTTCGGCGCTCTCCTTCAACAGCTGTCCCGCAATCCGGCGATGATCTACTGGCTCGACCAGCAGACGAACCACTCCGAAGCTGTCAACGAAAACTACGGCCGCGAACTACTGGAGCTGTTCAGCATGGGCCGCGGCAACTACACCGAAGACGATGTCCGCAGCGCAGCGCGGGCGTTCACCGGTTGGACCCTCGACCAGCCGATTCCGCGCTATCCGAACGGGTGGTACCAGACGGACTTCGTATTCAGGGTCGATGACCACGACTATTCGGAGAAGACGTTCCTCGGCGAGAAGGGGCCGCTCAACGGCGATGATATCGTCGACATTATCGTCCGGCAGCCGGCGACAGGCCAGTTTGTTGCCTCGAACCTCTACCGGTTCTTCGTTTCCGACACCCCCGACCACGAGGCCATCGAAACGCTGGCCCAGGCGTACTTCGAGTCTGGCTATGAGATCCGGTCCGTCCTGCGGGTCCTCTTCAATTCGGACTTCTTCAAGCAGTCGAAATTCAAGCGGGTCCGGTGGCCTGCCGAGCTGGTGGTAGGGGCGATCAAGGTAACCGGCGAGCACACGGATCCCTACGAGTTCGGCCTGTTCAAGCTGCCGCGCGCTTCTGCAGTAATGGGGCAGGAGCTGATAAATCCGCCGACAGTCGAAGGCTGGCATACCGGCCGCGAGTGGATCGATTCGGGCTTCCTGATCGAGCGTGTCAACTTCACGGCCGACCGGCTTGGCAAGGCTGACGC
>JACQUF010000193.1 GCA_016210435.1 Chloroflexota bacterium | reverse complement strand
GCGAGCGTGGTCTTGCCGAGTCCGGGCGGGCCATGGAACAGGACGTGGTCCACAGGCTCGTCCCGGTTCTTGGCCGCCTGCACCGCCACCTTCAGACTGGAGATGACGCTCTTCTGGCCAACGTACTCGTCGAAATTCCGGGGCCTGAGAGCCCGGATGAACGTCTCGTCCGACTCCGTCCTCTTCTCGGACCGGTCCGAATCGACCCCGCCTTGATGATCGCCCGCCGTGGCGGGAGTGAAATCGCCCTTCACTCGATCAGTAGACGTAAGGGCGGCGCCGTCACTGGCTGCATCCGTCGCGGAGGACGCATCACCCGATTTGATTACGCGTTTTCTGGGCACTGTCCCTCTCGGCTTGGATACAAGTGAGGGTCGACTTTCCTCCACCCCCGTGCCCCCTCCTTCCGGCGGAGGGGGTCAGAGTCTACGCCTTCGCCAGTGATCGGAATATCTCCCGCATCAATTCTGCGGGATTGTCTGCCAGGTCTGGACGGCGTGCCAGCGCTTCGTCGACGCTTGCCCGGGCTTCAGCAGCCTTGTGACCCAGGCTCACAAGAACGCCGATCGCTTCTTCCCGCCCGGGAGAGGTTTCGGCCATGGCAGGTACAGCGCCGTCTGACTCAGGCATCTCGACGGCCCATCTGGTTACCTTGCCGCGAAGCGTGGCGATCATCTTCTGAGCCGCACGGTCCCCGACACCGGGCAGCCGTCGCAGGAGTGTCAGGTCCTCGCGTTCGATTGCTGCGGCAATCTGCTGGACCGGGAATACAAGCGCGGACGCCGCCCGAGTGGGGCCGATTCCCTCGACCTCCATCAGCTGCTGAAAGAAGCCTTTCTCCAGACGGGTCCGGAAGCCGACCAGAACGGGCCGCGGCTGGCGATCGGTGACGTGATAATAGATCTCCAGCTCCACCTCGTCGCCATCCTGCACTGCCGAATCTTTGAAAGATTTCCAGACGATGGCAGGCAGGGTGACGTCATATCCGACGCCGCCCCGCGTGATCAGAACGATCTTGCCGTCGCCGTCCGAAAAGCCTCGGACCGTTCCCTTCAGGTAGCTGATCATGCCCTCACCCGGCCTTCGGCCACCCTCTCCCCTTCGGGGCGAGGGTTTTTTCCTCACCCGGCCTTCGGCCACCCTCTCCCCTTCGGGGCGAGGGGTTTTTTCCTCACCCGGTCTTCTCGCCACCGGCCGCCGGTAATAAAGCGGTTTGTCACTCTGAGCCCCGGACGGACGAAGAGTCTATTGACGAAACAGGTCCCTTCGACAGGCTCAGGGCAGGCCGTTCGTTTCGCTCAGGACGACAGGGAACCCCGCGCCGCCTGAAAAATGACCAACCTGAGCTCCCTTATTTAACCCGTGCGATGGGACTGGAGGCTACCATCGCGTGGCAGATCGCGAGCGCAAACGCGTCCGCCACATCGAACGGCTTGGGGGCCTTCGCCAGACCCAGCTGCGCGACGACCGCAGCCAGCACCTGTTCCTTGCTAGCGCCTCCCGAACCCGTCACGGCGTTCTTGACCCTGGATGGCGCGTAGCCCACGACTGGGATCCCGAACTCCGCGGCTGCGAGGCACACCGCGGCGCGGGCGTGGCCCATCAATATCGCGGTCTTCGGAAATTCGTACCTGCTGTGCAGCTCCTCGAGGGCCATCGCGGCAGGCTTGTATTCCTCGAGGACCTCCCGCACATCGCGATAAATGGCGAGGACTCGCTTTTCGAGGGGCTCGGAGGAGTCCGGCTGGCACACGCCGCCCTCCAGCGCGACCCAGCGTCCTCCCACGTCGTCGATCACGGCATAACCCGTACGATTCAGCCCCGGGTCTACACCGATGATCCGCATTCGTGAAGCACCTCGGCGGATTATCAGCTTCCCCATCGCGCGGGGTCAACGCGAATTGATAAAGTGGGCGGCCAGGTATGCGAGCCACCCTTTCCGAACAGCAGGAACTACTCCGGCAAACGACGCGCGAGTTCGCACAGCGCGAGCTCGAGCCCAACGCGGCGCGGGTCGACGACGAGGAACGCTTTCCGAGGCAGCAGTTCGATGGGCTTGCAAAGCTGGGCCTGCTCGGCCTGACGATGCCGGAGGCGGAAGGCGGCGCGGGAGGCGGGTACTCTGAGCTTGCAGTGGTTATCGAAGAGATCGCTGCTGCATGCGGCTCGACCAGCACAGTCTTCGTGACCCACGTCTCGCTCGGTTCGGCGTGCATCGCTCGGTACGGCAACGCGGACCAGCGCCGGCGCTGGCTTCCAGCACTGGCCTCAGGCGGGAAGATCGCGGCGTTCGCGCTATCCGAGCCGGGATCGGGGAGCGATGCCCTGGAGCTCCAGACAACGGCAATCCGCGACGGCGGCGAATACGTTCTCAACGGAAGCAAGATCTTCATCACGAATGGAGAGGTTGCCGACGTCTTCGTGGTATTCGTGAACAGCCACAGGGACCAGGGTCATCGGGGCATCAACGCGATTGTTGTCGAGAGGGGTGCACCAGGGTTCTCAGTCGCCCATATGGGCGGCAAGATGGGAATGCGCGGCTCGGCGACCTCCGAGCTCGTCTTCCAGGATTGTCGCGTTCCGGCCGCGAACCGCCTGAGCGACGAGGGCAGGGGCTATTCGGTAGCCTTGAGCATTCTTTCCACGTCGCGCGTTTCGATCGCGGCGCAGTGCATCGGCCTGGCGCGCGGCGCGTACGAGGCGGGAGTTGCCTATTCCACGCAGCGCAGGACTTTCGGCGCATTGCTGTCTGAACATCAGGCGATCCAGTTCATGCTGGCAGACATGGCGACCGAGATCGATGCCGCGAGACTCCTCACGCATCGGGCGGCGTGGCTCGTGGATAAAGGTCTTCCTCACGTGAAGGAAACTGCGATGGCGAAGCTGTTCGCATCTGAGGTCGCCAATCGCGTCGCACACAAGGCGCTGCAGATCCACGGAGGCTCGGGCTATTTCCGGCCCAGCAAGGTCGAACGCGTGTACCGGGACCAGAGGGTCACCGAGATCTACGAGGGAACTTCCGAGATCCAGCGGCTGATCATTGCCCGTTCCATCCTGAAAGATGGAGCCACGTGAAGAACGGGCTCAAGGTTTTCGCTGCCCTAGAGCCGTACCTGATCGTCTTCCTCGCCAGCGCGGCGGGGCTGGTGATCGAGATCGTTGCCGCCCGCATCCTCGCGCCGGTGATCGGGGTGTCGCTCTATACCTGGACCAGCATCATCGGCATCGTGCTGGCAGGAATCAGCCTCGGGAACTTCATCGGTGGCCTGTTCGCCGACCGCCTCGCCTCGCGGACCCTGCTCGGTATCGTGCTCGGAGCCGCGGCGATCACCAGCGTGATCGTCCTGCCCCTCGCACGGGTTGTGCCGGACTGGCTATCCGACCTGCCGATCATTCCCAGGATCGTCCTGGTTACGACGATTCTCTTCTTCGTCCCGAGCACGATCCTGGCGATGGTCAGTCCCATCGTCATCAAGCTGCAACTCCGGGACCTCGGGAAGACCGGCAAGGTGGTCGGACGGCTCTACGCCGTGTCCACGTTTGGCGCGATCTTCGGCGTATTCATTACCGGGTTCGTGTTGATCCAGACGCTCGGGTCGAGATCAACGATCGCGCTCGTTGCCGTGAGCCTGACGCTGATGGCGGTGGTCTTCGGCCGCCTTTGGCGCCCGAAGCTGGCTGGTGCAGCCGTGGTGGTCGGCGCAGCGGGTCTCGGGGCATATGCCATCTATACCGGCAGTCTCCAGTCGCCATGCATACGGGAGAGCAACTACTACTGCATCAAGATCACCGGCGCGGGCGACGACAAGCCGCAGGTCAAGGCACTGGTGCTCGACCAGCTGGTGCACAGCTATGTCTCGCTCGAGGACCCGAAAGAGCTTTCGCAATACGGGTACGAGATGATCTTCTCCGAGGTTGCCGAGCACATCGCGGACCGGACTCCTGAATTCAAATCGCTCTTCATCGGCGGCGGCGGTTACGCGCTGCCCCGGTACTTCGAAGTGGTCTATCCCGGCAGCACCATCGAGGTCATCGAGATCGATCCCGCGGTGACCGAGGTGGTCCACACGGACCTCGGTCTCTGGCGAGATACCCGGATCGTCTCGCATCATGAAGACGCAAGGACACGTGTGCCAAAGTTGCTTGCAGGCAGCTACGACCTTGTCATCGGCGACGCCTTCAACGACGTGTCGGTTCCGTATCACCTCACGACATTGGAGTTCAACGAGAACGTGAAAGCCCTGCTCAAGCCGGACGGGATCTACGCGGTCAACATCGTCGACCGGCCGCATTCCGGGCGATTTCTTCGCTCTTTCGCGCACACCCTTCAGCGATCATTCCCGCATGTGGCCGTTGTCAGTCCCGACGGGAATTTCGGAAGCGATGCGAGGACCACCACGGTGGTGGTCGCCTCCTACCGCTCGATCACCCAGGAAGACCTTCGCACGGCCTCGTCGCGTCTCGGGCGGCCGATCCCGAGCAGCCACGTGTATCCGCCGGTAGAGATGGACATCCTGATGAACGAAAGACGCGCCGTCCTCATCACCGACGACTTTGCGCCGGTGGACCAGATGCTGGCGCCGCTCTACCTGGAGTCGCGTTAGCTCCGGTTCTTGACGACCACCACTTCGACGATCTTGACGGCCATCGCGTCAGAAACGCCGAGCGCAGCCTTGAGCTCCTCGAGGAAACGTCGCTCATCGTTCTCGATGACGCCGTCGGACAAAACCAGGTCGGCCGCCACGAAGAACGCTGTCTCGGCTTCTTCGACGGTCAGCGCGGTCTTCGAGGCCGCCAGCACCGGGCCTACCCCGCGGCGCTTGATCAGCGCGGCCGTCTTGTTCAGAACATTGCCCATGTCGCGGAGGTCATACCTCCTGAACAGGCCGACGTGGGCCAGGTTCGAGACGGTGCGGTTGACCTTATCGAACAACCCCATGGATTCGCCTCTGATTCGCGCGGAACAGGCTCCTCCGCCACGGAGGAGGCACGCGCCAACCAGCGATTGTAACCCCACGGGGAATCGTGACCCCGGTCGGCCCGGAGAGGACAGGGGCTTTCCGTCAGAGGGAGCGGCGGCTAGTCGGCCGCAGTAGCCGTTAGGGCCCTGACGAGCTCCGCTGCCATCTTGCGGTTGTCGGCCGCGATGCGGTTCGCCATTTCTGAAACACGGGCGACTTCTGCTGCTTGTGGTGCGAACGTCTTGGACAGCGCTTCGGCAAGGCGCTGCAACTCCAGCGCGTAGGGGACGACCGACTTGGTGATCGTGTCGGCCAGCGCCTGCATCTGGGTCGCTTGCTGGCCAGAGACGCGCCCGATCGCCTCGATCAGCCTCTGGACTTCCGCGACCTGAGGCGCGGCCACCTTTGTAAGAGCGTCAGCGAGGCGTTGTACTTCGACGAGCTGGGGGCCGGTGACCTTGTTCACGGTCTCGGTCATCCGCTGCGTCTCGAAAGCCTGCTCGCCGGCGAGCCTGGTAACGAGTTCCGCGAGGCGCTGGGCGTCGGTCGCGGCCGTCTTGATCATCTTGCCGTGTTCGGTCACGGTGACCATGTGTGAATCACTCCTCAATTCCCACTCGCACGACAACTCTACCGGGGTGGCCTGGGAATCCTGCTAGGGGTTCGAGAGCCGCGATTCCGCCAATTCAATCTTGTCCGAGCGTTAGAATTGACCCCCTATATGACCGTTTCGGCAGAATCACGTTCGGGCATCTGGTCAGGCCTGGGCCAGTTCCTTCTTGGCCAACGCCTCCCCTCCAGCCACGAGCTCAAAGAACGACTCTCCAACCTTGGCGGCCTGGCCGTACTTGCCTCGGACCCGTTATCGTCCGTTGCCTACGCGACCGAGGAGATGCTCCTTGTCCTGGTGCTGGCAGGAACGGGGGCGCTCAACTGGCCGGTCCCGCTCAGCCTCGCCATCATCGGGCTTCTCGCGATTCTGACGATCTCCTACCGGCAAACGATCCGTGCCTATCCCCAGGGCGGCGGCGCGTACAACGTCGCCCGGGAGAACCTCGGCACCAAGGCCGGCCTCGTCGCCGCGTCCGGGCTCCTGATCGATTACGTGCTCACCGCGGCGGTCAGCGTGACAGCGGCGGTCGCGGCGCTCACCTCCGCGTTTCCGGTGCTCGCACCGGTCAAGGTCTCGATCGCGATCACGGTCCTGTTCTTCCTGATGGCCGTAAATCTGCGGGGGATAAAGACCACCGGGCGGCTCTTCACTGTTCCCACGCTCTTCTTTGTGGCGATCATGGTCGGCCTGATCCTTGCGGGCGTCGGGCGGTTCGTACTGTTCGGTTCGGCCACGGGCGGCGAAACGTCCGCTACGGTGAACAACGCCGTTTCCGCGGTGACCATTTTCCTGCTGCTGAGGGCATTCGCAGCCGGCTGCGCCGCCCTGACTGGCGTGGAAGCCATTGCCAACTCGGTTCGAATCTTCAGGCCACCCGAGACCAGGAACGCTGCCCGGACGATGCTTTGGATGGCCATCGTCATGGCGGTCCTGTTCGTGGGTGTCACCTACCTCGCACACCAGTTCCACATCGTGCCCAGGCCAAACGAGACCGTCGTGTCGCAGATCGCTCGGGTCGTATTCGAAGACACTCCCCTCTACTACGCGGTTCAGATCGCTACGGTGCTGATCCTTGTGCTCGCCGCCAATACGGCGTTCTCTGGGTTCCCTCGCGTTGCGTCCGTTCTCGGCCAGGACGGATATGTGCCGAGGCAACTTTCCGACACGGGCCGCAGGCTCGTCTTTTCCAATGGCATCGTCTTGCTCGCGGTCCTAGCTGGCGTCCTTGTATTCGTCGTCGGCGCGAGCGTGCACGATTTGATCCCGCTATACGCGGTCGGCGTGTTCCTTTCGTTTACGCTTTCCCAGGCGGGCATGGTCCTGCACTGGCACCGGTTGAAGGGCCAGACCTGGCTCCGCAGCGCGTTCGTGAACGGGCTCGGAGCGTGCGTAACGGCGACTGCCCTGCTAATCATCGCGATCACGAAGTTCACACATGGCGCGTGGCTGATCATCCTTCTGGTACCGACCGCGCTCTACATCTTCAACCGCATCCACCGCCACTACGAGATGGTGGCCGAGCAGCTCTCGCTTGAAGGGTTCAGCACACCCGACACGCCGATGAAACATACTGTCGTGATCCCGGTCTCAGGAGTGCACCGGGCAACCCTCGAGGCGGTCGCCTATGCCAAGGCTTTGTCGGCAGATGTGCGCGCGGTGTACGTGGCAGCCGACGAGGCCGCGGCGGAAGAGCTACGTGCGAAGTGGCGCCACTACGTGCCGGATATCCCGCTGGAAGTGGTCCAATCCCCTTACCGGCTGGTCGTGTCGCCGTTTCTCAGGTATCTCGACCAGGTGCGCAGTGATGAACGCCAGCTGGTGACGGTTGTGATACCGGAGTTCGTGCCGGTCCACTTGTGGCAGATGCTCTTGCACAGCCAGTCCGCCTGGATGTTCCGGGTGGCCCTGCTTTTCAGGCGCCGGGTCGCTTTCACGAGCGTCCACCATCACCTGACGAGATAGCGGGCCTCACGCCGGCTACCCGCTGGATTCCAGGACCCGGGCCACCTCGTCACGGGCGAACCGCGGGAATTCGATCACTCTGCCCCTCCGGACGAGTTCGATGCCCGCTCCCGGCTTAGTGACATCGCCGATCTCGCGCGCAGGGATCCCCTCTCCGGCCAGCGCGTCCACGATCGCGGGC
>JACQUF010000192.1 GCA_016210435.1 Chloroflexota bacterium | reverse complement strand
TCACTGCGTTCAGAATGACACGGTGCTTTTCTGGGGCACATTCGAACAGAGGCGGGAGTATACAACTCGTTGTCTGATAGCGAGACGCCGGCAAACGGCGTGACCAGCCGCGCGCCGGAGGCCGCGGGTTTCGCCCCGGAACGCGTAGCCCCGCGGGCCAGCGGGCTGAACCGGGGCCACGCGGTTGCCGCAGTCGCGTTCATCTCGACCGGGCTGAGCGTCGGGATGACGTCATACGGGTTCGGGGTATTCGTCGAACCGCTCGCGCGCGAGTTCGGCTGGTCGCGGGCGCAGATCAACGCGGGATTCTCGATCGGATTCGTCGCGGCGGTCAGCGCTCCCTTATACGGAGCATTGATTGATCGGTTCGGCGCAAGGCCGGTGATGTTCGTTTCGCTCCTGCTCATGGCCAGCGGGTTCCTGATTCGAACGGGCATGACGCAGCTCTGGCACTGGTACGCGGTGAGCGGGCTCGTTTCGCTCGGCTCGGCAGGGGCTGCCCTGCTGCCTGCGGGCAAACTCGTCGGCACATGGTTCCCGCGCACCCGTGGCCGCATGATGGGCACTGTCGCATCGGGAAGCAATCTCGGCGGCGCAATCATCGTTCCTGCGGCCACGTGGATCGTCGCGGCGTCCGGCTGGCGAATGGCGTACGCAGCGTTTGGACTCGCCCTGATCGGTGTCGCGGTGGCGGTGGCGATCGTAGTCCGTGATCGCCCGGGAAGGGAATCTGCAGAGCCCACTCGGAAGACGGCAGAGAATGACAAGTCCGGGGGGCTTACGCTGCGTGATGCGGTAAGAACACCCCTGTTCTATTTCCTGGCTGTCGGCCTCACCGCGTCCGCATTCACCCACCCGCTGATCCTGACCCAGTTGATGCCGCACCTGATCAATGAGGGCTTGACTGCGACGACCGCAGCCTGGGTATTGACGGTATCTTCGGTGGTCGCCCTTTCGAGCAAGATCATCATGGGATGGCTCAGCGAACGCATCACGGCCCGGAACGCGACCGTGGTGTGCCTGGTGATCGTATCCGCGGGGATCGGGATGTTCATCGCCGCCGGTTCGACATGGCTCGTGTGGCCCGCCGTCCTCGTGTTCGGCCTGGGGCTGGGCGGCTTTGGCGCGCTCCGCACACTGGTTGTTGCCGAATCGTTCGGAATGCGGGCCTTTGGCGGAATCATGGGGGTATTTACGTTTCTGACTGTGGTACCAATTGTTTCGGGCCCGCTTCTTGCCGGATTCACGTTCGACGCCACGCAGCACTACGGTCCTGCTTTCGGTGCGGCCATCGGAATCTTCCTGTTTGGAGCAGTCGTGCTCACGCTTGCGGGCAGCGTGGCTAAGGCATCCGGCCCGTCGACTGCGGCGGCCAGGTAAGCAAGACGGGGACTACATCGCGCTCGGCCGGCGAAGTGACGGACGCGCCCGCTGGCCGGACCAGACTGCTCGACTGGTTCTTGCACCCGGTCAGCGTGTATCGCGGCTACTGGGTTGCGGTGGTCGCCTTCCTGTCAACCGGCCTCACGGTCGGGATGACGGGTTACGCGTTCGGAGCGTTTATCGAGCCGTTGGAGCGCGAGTTCGGTTGGACTCGCAGCCAGGTCAACGTAGCGGTCTCGCTGATGGCCATCTCGGGACTTGCTTCGCCCCTGATGGGCCGCGCCCTCGACCGGGTTGGCTCACGGCCAGTGATGGTTGGTTCGCTGGCGCTGGTGGCAACGGGATTCCTGTTGCGGTCGCTGATAAGCGAGCTGTGGCAGCTGTACGTCCTGAGCGCCGTGGTCGCCGTCGGGAGCTCCGGGGCGACCGTCCTGACCGCAGGACGTCTCGTAAGCCTGTGGTTTCCGAAGACACGCGGCCGAATGATGGGGATCGTGACGGCCGGCAACAACTTCGGTGGCCTGACCATGGTTCCGTTCGCTTCGGCGGTCATCGCAGTTGCGGGCTGGAGATGGGGATTCGCGGGGTTCGGTCTGCTTATGGCCCTGATGGCGGTAGTGGCATTCGTGGTCATCCGCGACCGGCCCAGGGAATCCGGTGGCGCTGCCCGTGCGGCCGGAGCGCCGCCCGGCCTGGGCGGGTTTTCGGTCAGGGCAGCGCTGAAGAGACCCACGTTCTACCTGCTGACGGCGGGCATCAGCTCAGGGACGTTCACCTATGCGGTCGTGCTTTCGCAGCTGATACCACACCTGGAAAACGAAGGTTTTTCCAGCGGGGCCGCGGCAGCCGCGCTGAGCGTCATGGCGGGGTTCGGACTCGCCAGCAAGCTGATCTTCGGCAGGGCCAGCGAGGGGCTGACCGCCAGGTATTCGTTCATCGTCAGCCTGTGCATCCAGGCTGTTGGGCTCTTGTTGTTCATCGTCGCCGGCGGAAGCCCCTTCGCATGGCTGGCAGTTGTGGTATTCGGCCTCGGGTTCGGCGGCATGGGCGCGCTGATTCCCCTCACGGTAGCCGAGGCCTTCGGAATGCGAGCGTTCGGTTCGATCATGGGCCTGGTCAACATGATCGGGATCGTCCCGCAGCTGGTCGGCCCGCCTGTGGCCGGGCTGCTGTTTGGCGTCACGGGCAGCTATGCGCTGCCATTCGCGATCATCATTGGGTTTTTCATGGCCGGGGCGTTATCGTTCTGGGCTGCGAAGCCGCCGGCGCGGCAGGCAGCGTGACAGGCCAGCGAGGCCGAGCCGAGGAGGACTGAGAGGGGGAGATTCGACGGCCAAGTTGCGATCGTTACCGGCGGGGCGCTCGGGATCGGCGGCGCGACCGGTCGTCTGCTGGGCACGGAGGGCGCGCGGGTCCT
>JACQUF010000186.1 GCA_016210435.1 Chloroflexota bacterium | reverse complement strand
GACCTGGCGCAGGAGCTGGGCGTGCTCGGGACGCCATCGCAAGCAAAAGTCATCGACGAACACCGCGAACGGTTAATAGAAGCCGCCAGGAAGTACCGGAAAGATGTCGCGATGCTGGTTCAAACGATCGATGAAGCGGAGCGCTGGATCAAGGCTGGCGTGAAGATAATCGCCTACTCATCGGACGTGGCGGTGCTCAGGAGCGGCTACGGGGCCGCCGCGAAGCGCCTCAAAGCCTAGCGCTGCGCGGCCGGAACCCGTTCAGCCGACCTTGTGGCTCGGCTCCACTCCGTCTACCGACGGCCGCAGCTGGCGCGCCAGCTCGGCGAGGCGATCGAGCGCCTCGTTAAGCTGCTCCATCCCCTCGTCGATCTTGGAGTACGCCCGGTCGATCGGCTCGAGCAGCTCCGCGATGCGGCCATAGGCGTCCCGCTGGCCAGGACTGATCGGGGCAACGATCGCGGGCTCGCGACTTGCTTCGGGCGGCGCGATCGAGGCCGTAAGCCGCTCGCTTTCTGAGATGCCGCCAACCGGCGCGGCGACCGCCGCATTGCGGACCGGAAACAGCACGACCCGCCTTCGTTCGAGAATTGGAGCGTTCCATTCACGGTGCGGAAAAACTACAAGCCGGCGTTCGTTTGCAAGTTCCAGATACGCAATCTTTCGCTTTACACCGGGCCGAGTGCGGTCCCATTGCTCTTCAAATGCCACTTCAGCTTCAACCGGAATGTCAGGGTTTGAACCAGGGTTTTGCATAATGCTTTCCCCTTATCAAAACAGTTAAGGAATTCTTGGCGAAACTAATCGGACAAAAACACGGGACTAATGGGAGTCAGCCCTCCTCCTTCCGACTCACCGTCTCCTCGCCCATATTCTATGAAATATCAACGGACGCGGGAAAAATCCGTGATCACGCGCCAGATGTCTGGCTTAATGCTGTTGTAGACATACCATGCATATCGGGTCGCTCCCTGCGCCTGTATCTCTGCAAGGAGGCGTTGAAGCTCGGTCGCAGTGACCCAGTTGCTCCCAAAGTGCTCGAGCCCGACCCAGGGGACGAATTTCGCGGGGCCTCCGGCCGAGCTGATCATCTTCCGAGTCTGGTCCCGGACCGTCGTCGAGAACCACTCGTCGCTTGCCTCTTTCTCATAGGCGGTGACCGGATAGTCGGATGGCATGGGCACGTCGAAAGCCGCGCTGAACCAGCGCTCCGCCTGCTGATGAGCGAGCCCCGGGTTCCAGTCGACGAGTGTCCGGATCCAGTTCGTCGCGGTCCCGCGATATCCTGCAACCGCGCCTGACCACCAGTATTCCTTGGGCATCTGGTAGTCGGTGTACGCCTGCTTGCGGCGGAGGTTATGGCCGGTCAAGGGCGCCAGGCATGGCATGCGCGACGACATGAAGACTTCCAGGCTGGGCGCGGCGTCCTTGAGCGCGGTTCTGAGCCGGGTCAGATATGCCTCGATCGCCGCTGCCTTGAAACGCATCCAGTCGAATACGGCGGGTTCTTCCGCCCACCAATCAAGGGACCCGAACAGACCGCCACGGTTTTGCACGAAATCCTCGGCGGCACGCGGGGTAATCGCATGCAGCCGTCTTTTGAAGACGTCGCGCCCGTCGACGACCCGTTCGATCGTCAGCCCGATTTCGCGGGCGACGCGCCGGTATTCGTCGAAATCGAACACCTCCAGGAACATGTCATCGCGGTGGTTGGGCCTGATCTCCCATTTGAAGTCCGGGCCGTCCTGCATGATCCCTTCGAATTCAGGGAAGTTCTCGATCGTATCGCGGCTGCGCGCGGCGACGTATGCCGCAAGTTCGGGATCGGTCATGCAGCGCGCCGGGGCGACCCGCACCGCTCCACCGACGTTGCCGATCGTGAAATATCCGGCGTCGTTGCAGAAATAGAGACGGAAACCGCGCCGTTTCGCGTCCCGGATCGACGCCTTCAGGCGCCTGGATTCGTCCACCAGCCTGTCCGGCATTTCCGGCGGTTGAATCGAGAGACCCTTATAAAGCGGGTGGTTGGGCTTGAATGCTCCTACGGCCGTCGCCTGTACCGGCTTCCCGCCGAGCGCGGCAAGCGCCCGAGGGTGGGTGTCTTCCGTCCGGGGCCACGTCGGCTGCTGGCCACCCTTGTTGTCGAGCAACGCGAGCCACATCACGGCGACGTCTTTGATGCCCACCGCCTCGAGTTCGTCCCAGAAGGACCGTTCGTACATGATCCCCAGTGGCGGACGAACGAGCAGAATCGGCTTCACTGGCTGGCTGGCTTGCATGGGAGGGGGTGCCTTTCTGGCCTTACACGTCTAACTCGACGCAGCGGCCGCGTCGCGGGCCGGCCTGATCGACCGCTCTGACGTGCCGGCAGAGTTTGCGGCCTGGAACTGCTGTTCGTAAAGCTCCCGATACAGGCCGCAACGTTCCAGAAGTTCTCCGTGGCGGCCACGGTCGATGATGCGTCCCTCGTCCATTACGAGAATGCAATCGGCCGACAGTATCGTCGAAAGCCGGTGTGCGATCGCGATCCTCGTCCGTCCGCGCATCAGATCCGTCATCGCCTGCAGGATCATCCCTTCGGAAACTGAGTCGAGCGAGCTCGTCGCCTCGTCGAGAAGCAGGATGCGTGGGTCTGCCAGGATCACCCTTGCGATCGCCACGCGCTGGCGCTCCCCGCCGGACATCCGGTACCCGCGTTCGCCGACCACGGTCTCGTAGCCGTCTGGCAGGCGGAGGACAGTCTCATGGATCTGCGCGGCCCGCGCCGCCGCGACCACGGCGCCGTCGCTCGCGTCCGGCTTGCCGTATCGAAGATTCTCCCCAACCGTGGTGTGGAACAGGAACGTGTCCTGGGTTACGACGCCGACGAGCCGGTTCAGGTTATTGAGCGCCAGCTTCCTGATATCCACGCCGTCGATCGTCACGGCGCCTGTTCCGACATCGTAGAGCCGGGCCAACAGATACCCGACCGTGGTCTTGCCGGAGCCGCTGGGGCCGACGATCGCGGTCAGCTCGCCGGGACTCGCCACGAAGTCCACATCGTGTAGCGAAAAGACAGCGCCCGCGCCATTTTCAAACTGCGGAGTCCAGCCTTCTGCTCCCTGACCGTCCTTCGACATCTCCGATGCGCCCAGACCCTCTCCCCGGGAGGGAGGGGGCGTAGGGGTGGGGGCTGTCTCCGCGGGCGAGGACTCGCCTTGCCTGTAGCTGAACGAGACATGATTGAATCTGACCCCACCCCTGACTTTCGCAAGGTCGAGCGGCACGGGATCGGGCGGGTCCTTGATCTCCGGCGCCTGGTCGAGGTACTCGAAGATGCGGTCGAAGAGAGCGATCGAACTGCTTATTTCGACCCCGCGGTTGAGGAGGCCGGCCAGGGGGAACAGCAGCCGGGTCTGCAGCGTCGTAAAGGCCACGATGCCTCCGATCGTGATCCCATCGACGCCTCCGGTCCGGAGCCAGCCCCCAACCAACCAGATAATGGCCGGCGCGATCCCGAAAAAGGTCTGCACACCTATGAAGAAGGCCCGGCCCACCATCTGCTGGCGGATCGACAGTTCAGTGAGCTGTCGGTTCGTGACCTCGAACTTGTCTCGATGCTCGCGTTCCCTCGCAAAGGTCTTCGCCAGCAGGACGCCAGATACCGACAGGGTTTCCCCGGTCATCGCGGTGAGTTCGGACAGCGTCCGCTGAGTGTCCCGGGTGAGGGCGCGGCGTCGCCGGCCAACACGAACGGTGAGCACGATGAAGACCGGGACCATCCCCAGGGCGATCAGTGATAGCTCCCACGATATCAAGAGCATCGCGATCATCGAGCCGACAACGACCGCGAAGTTGGAGACGAGGTCGCGCAGCGTGTCGGTCAGCACGGCCTGCGTACCGGCGACGTCGCTCGAGAGCCGGGACTGGAGGTCTCCGGTCCGGGTCGATGTGAAGAATCTCAGCGGGAGGCGCTGCAGGTGCTCGTACACCGCCTGGCGGACGTCGCGCATGACCCGGAGGCCGATGTTCGTGTTCAGCTGAGCCTGGAGGAAGTTCAAAGCCCCGCCGAGGGCGGTCGCGGCGATCATCCCAATAACCAGCCAGATCAGGTGTGGCCGGTCACCAGCGGGAATCGCCACGTCGATCACCCGCGCTATCAAAAGGGGCACGACGATGCCTAGCCCTGCGGACGCCAGGACCAGGAAAGTCACGAACACCAGCTGTGGCCGGTAGGGGCGGAACAACCGCCAGACGCGGGCAAGGACCCCGCGGCGCAGCGGCCGGTCCGGCAGGTCCAGGTCTACGGGGACGTGTCCATGCATCCGCTACCCGCCAATGACCTCTTTGCCGGTGCTGTGGTTCCGGATGTAGTCCCAGTCGTATTCGGCGCCCAGGCCCGGGCCTTCGGGGACCTTCACCATCCCGTTCTTGTCGATGCGGTCCAGCCTCGTGACGTTCATGTTCTTGCAGATCGGCGGATTGAAGTCCGGCGCCTTCGGGGGCACCCAGACGACGTCGTAGTAGTTCGCTTTCCGCACCGCCGCCATGAAGTGCCCTAAGCCGGAGTATAGTCCGACGCTTACGTGGCGAACGCGAGCCATGCTTCGCGGGTCCGGAGTAAAAAAATAGTCCTCACACCTGGTCGTCGACGCGCCATGTGTGCGCCCGTAGAATTTGGGTTCATGCCTTGAGAGTTGTGGGAGGAAATCGAATGCCTGACCAGGTTCTGGTCTTAATCGGAACAAGAAAAGGCGCCTTTGTCATGGAAACCGGCCCCGCGCGGACGGCCTGGAAGGTGCGCGGTCCGTATCTCGAGGGGCACAACGTCATGCACATGGCCCTTGACCCTCGTACGCGCACTCTATTCGCCGCGGTAGGCGACCCCTGGTTTGGCTCACGCGTGCACCGCAGCAACGACCTTGGCCAGACGTGGGACGAACCAAAGACCGGCCCAGCCTTCCCGCCCGAGACGGGGCTCAAGTTGGAGAAGGTCTGGAACGTGACGCCCGGCCAGGCGAGCGAGCCCGGGGTGATCTACGCGGGCGTCGAGCCCGCGGCGCTGTTCAAGAGCGCCGACAACGGCGTGTCGTGGGAGTTCGTCAAGTCGCTGAACGACCACCCGACCCGTCCCAACTGGCAGCCGGGAGCGGGCGGCCTGTGCCTGCACACCATCGTCCTGGACCCGGTCGACTCGAAGCGCATGTACGTTGCGATCTCAGCGGCAGGGGTCTTCCGCACGACCGACGGAAGCAAAACGTGGCAGACCGCGAACCGGGGCACGCGCGCTAACTTCATGCCCGACCAGCCACCGGTGTACCCGGAGTTTGGGCAGTGCGTCCATAAGGTCGTCCTGAACCCGTCGGAACCGCGGCGCCTGTACCAGCAGAACCACTGCGGCGTCTACAGGTCAGACAACGGGGCAGACCAGTGGGTCGAGATCACTGAGGGACTGCCAACCGAGTGGGGATTCGGGATCGCTGTCCACCCTCATAGCGCGGATACGATCTGGGTGTGTCCGGGTACCAGCGGCTACAAGCACTGGGTGCCTGAGGGTTCGATGGCAGTTTACCGGTCCCGCAATCGCGGCAAGTCCTGGGACAAGCTGACCAAGGGCCTTCCGCAGAAAAGTGCGTTCGTGAACGTCCTGAGGGAAGGCATGGCTGTCGACGCGTTGCAGCCCGCGGGAATCTATGTAGGGACGAACACCGGCCAGCTGTTCCACAGCGCCGATGAGGGCGACTCCTGGCGTCAGGCCGCCACGCTCTTCCCGCACATCAACAGCGTGGGAACGGCCACCCCGTAGGATTCACTGGGACGCTGGCGCGTGGCGCCTCTCGACATTCCCGAGGGCGTTTTCGATGTCTTCTTGAAGCGAAGAAGCGCCCCGTCGGCGCGCCTCTTTTGTTTGGCTGGTAGCCCGTGCGGGATTCGAACCCGCGATCTCTTCCTTGAGAGGGAAGTGTCCTGGGCCGCTAGACGAACGGGCCAAACTGTGACAGGTATGGCTGGCGATCCAGGATTCGAACCTGGGTTCCCAGATCCAGAGTCTGGTGTCCTACCGCTGGACGAATCGCCAATCTGCTTCACGATCTTAGCACAGGGCTAAAGCTGCGGCGTATCTGTATCTGGTCCCGGGAAAGCTCGATCGCGCGGCACTCAGGGCGCCAGTCAATCGTCGGCAAGACGCAGCGTGGCGGCCCGCCGAATGGCATCCCTGCCAAACCGCTCGCGGATCGCATCTACCGCGGCACTGAGCCGGTGATCGTCCTCGTCCTGGGACGGCAGCAGAGTTAGCTGAGGCGCACGCTCCGAAAGCTCTCCTGCGCCAACGCCGAGGAGCCGAACCTTTGTCTTGCGTGCACGAAGCGCGGCGTCGAGCAACGACCTGGCCGCCGCGTAAATCGCGCCGTCGCCGTCAACTGGACGGGGCAGCGTTGTTTGGCGAGTGATTGTCGAAAAATCGAAATACCGAAGCTTGAGCGAAACGCTTCGGGCATGCCTCTCCGCTTTGCGCAATCTCGCGCCAACGCGTTCGGCCAGGCGGAGCAGGGTCGCCCGCAGGAAATCGAGATCCTCTGCGTCCTCGCCGAACGTCGTTTCTGCGCTCATCGATTTCGCCTCATGCTCTGGGACGACTGGCGAATCATCGATCCCCTGCGCCCGGGCCTGGAGCCACTCGCCCTGGCCTTCGCCGATCATGCGCGCGATCGGCCCGGGCGGGTGCTGCGCGAGCTGGCCAAGTGTTTCGATCCCGAGGGACTTGAGCACGACCTCTGCCCGAGGACCGATCCCGGGGAGCTTGCGGACGTGGAGTGGTGACAGGAACTGCCGCGCTGCTCCCCGCGGCACCACCATGAGCCCGTCCGGCTTGCATTCTTCAGAGGCGATCTTTGCGACCAGCCTGGATTCTGCGACGCCGATCGACGCCGTGACGCCGAGCTCCGACCCGATGCGGCCCCTGAGATGTCGGGCGGCAAATGGCGGCGAGCCCAGAAGGCGCTCGGTTCCTGCCATGTCCATGTAGGCCTCATCGATGCTCAAAGGCTCGACCAGGGGAGTGCAGGAGCGGAGGATCTCGAAGAACCGGCGGGATACCTTCTGGTACTCGCGCATTTTCCCGGGGATGACTACGGCCTGCGGACACAGGCGCTTCGCGACTACCACCGGCATGGCCGATTTAACGCCGTACTGCCGTGCCTCGTAGGACGCGCTCGAAACCACGCCGCGACTGCCCGTCGAGCCACCGACGACCACAGGTTTCCCCAGCAGGCTGGGATCGAGAACGCGCTCGACAGCCACAAAGAACGCGTCGAGGTCGACGTGAAAGATGACCCGGGGCATGCTCTTCCCCCTGGCCGCATTGTCGGCCCGCGGACTCAAGCAAGGTAGTGCCGGGTGGCAGGGCAAGAACAGACGCTATAATCACCCGAATATCAAACGCCGCCGCATTCGCTGCTCTTCTCTCATCAGCACGCGGTCGGCCCGACCGGATCTCCGCCCGGTAATTCAGCCAGCGAGGTGTCTCCGTGCCCTATCCGCATTTCAAAGAATTGAGACCCGCATACGGCTTCGATGACGTGGCCATCGCTCCAGGGCGGATCACCGTAAACCCCGAGATGACCGACATATCCATGGACATCGAGGGTGTTCGGCTCGAGATCCCATTCCTGGCCTCTGCAATGGACGCGGTCGTTTCACCCTCCTTTGCGGCAAAGATGGGCCAGCTGGGAGGGGTTGCGGTTCTCAACCTGGACGGGCTCCAGACCCGCTACGAGGACCCCGAACAGGTCTACATGGAGATAGCCGAGACTCCTCAGGACAAGGCCACCGAATTCCTTCAGAAGGTCTACACCGCGCCGGTGAAGGAAGAGCTGGTTGGCAGGCGGGTCAAGCAGATCAAGGACGGCGGGGTCACGTGCGCGGTTTCACTGGTACCTGCGAATACCAAGCGGGTGGCGCCGATCGCTGTCGAGGCCGGCGCGGACCTGATCTTTGTCCAATCGACTGTCACCACGGCCCGCCATGTTTCGAAGAGCGCCCGCGGCCTCATCTTTTCCGAGCTGCGCCAGAACATCAAGAAGCCGATCGTCGTTGGCAATACTGTCAGCTTCGATGTCACGTTGGAACTGATGGAACAAGGCGTCAGCGCCATCCTGATCGGCGTGGGTCCCGGCGCAGCCTGCACGAGCCGGGAAGTGCTCGGTATCGGCGTGCCGCAGGTCACGGCCACCGTCGACTGCGCGGCCGCCCGCGACGAGTACTACCGTCGAACCGGTCGATATGTCCCGATCATCACGGATGGGGGGCTCCGCACCGGAGGCGATGTCTGCAAGGCTATCGTTGCCGGGGCCGACGGCGTGATGCTCGGAACTCCATTCGCCCAGTCCGAGGAGGCGCCCGGTCGCGGGTACAACTGGGGCATGGCCACGCCCCACGATTCCCTGCCCCGGGGGACCCGCATCAAGGTCGGTACGAAGGGTACCCTGAAGCAGATCCTCTACGGCCCGTCACACAGGACGGACGGCACTGAGAACCTCGTCGGCGCCCTGCGTGTCTCGATGGGAATGGTAGGCGCGATGAACCTCCGCGAGATGCAGCAGGCCGACATGATCATCGCCCCCTCGATCAAGACCGAGGGCAAGATCTTCCAGCTCAGGGGACTGGGTTCTTAGTACGTTAATGGATCCCGCCCGCCCTGCAACCGGGCGCATGACATTCAGGGCGCCCCGTGGCACTGCCGATCTGCTGCCGGACGAACAGCCGTACTGGAAGCTGGTCGATTCCGCGGCCCTTCTCACCGCCCAGGCATTCGGATACCGGCGGATCGACACCCCGCTGTTCGAGGACACCCGGCTGTTCCAGCGAGGAGTCGGCGAAGACACAGACATCGTCGAGAAAGAGATGTACACGTTCGCCGACCGGGGCGGCGACTCTCTTACGCTGAAGCCGGAGGGGACTGCCGGGGTGTGCCGGGCGTACATCGAAAACGGCATGCCGAACCTGCCACAACCAGTGCGGCTGTTCTATCTGACCCCGATTTTCCGGTATGACCGCCCTCAGGCGGGCAGGTACAGGCAGCACCACCAGTTCGGAATCGAGGCGATCGGCGACCCGTCACCGGCTGTGGACGCGGAAGTCATCGAGCTCGGATGGTCGTTTGTCACTGGCCTGGGCCTGAAGCGGCTGGCCATCAAGGTCAACTCGATCGGCGACCGTGTCTGCAGGCCCGCGTACCGTGAGTCCCTCAAGCGGTATTTCGCAGAGCATATCGATGAGATGTGCCGGGACTGCAAAGCCCGGCTCCCGAGAAATCCGCTCAGGCTGCTCGACTGCAAAAACGAGACGTGCCAGCGGTTCGGCGATCAGGCCCCAAGGTCAGTGGACTACCTGTGCGAGCCCTGCTCCTCGCATTGGAAGGAATTGTTGGAATATCTCGATGACCTGCAGGGCATCTATCCCGGGATCAAGCCGCAACTAGATCACAGGCTCGTGAGGGGGCTCGACTACTACACGCGCACCGTATTCGAGATCCAGCCCCCGGACGAGGGCGGCCAGAGCACACTTCTCGGCGGCGGTCGATACGACGGCCTGATCGAGCAGCTTGGCGGCCCTCCGACCCCCGGGATAGGATTCGGCTGCGGCAGAGAAAGGCTCATCCTGAACTTGAAGCGGCAGGAAATCAGCAGCGGACCGCCTTCTGCCACTGACCTCGTGGCGGTGTTCGTGGGCGACCGCGCGCGCCGCAAGGCGTACTCGCTTGTCGCGGCCCTGCGCGCAGCCCGCTGTACATCCGTGATGGCACCCCCGTCACGCAGCCTTAAGGGCCAGATGCGCTACGCTGATTCGGTCGGGGCCCGCTATGTGCTGATCGTCGGTGAACGCGAGCTGGATCGCGGCGTCGGTACGCTCAAGAGCCTGAAAGACCAGACACAGATTGAGGTCTCCCTCGACCCGTCTGCGATCGCATCGGCGGTGCGCGCTACGTCCTGACCCGTGTCTGGAGCCTTCGCGAGACGGTCCGCGATTAGATATCGGCAGAGATACTGCCCATGCAATAATCGCGATGTGCCAGCAAGCCGACCGGAATGCTGCAGGCATCGTAAGGAGATCCAGACGTGGCCAGAACCAGTCGCGCCAGATCGGACGTCAATGCGTACAGTGGGCGATTCCTGCTCAGACTGCCCAAGACCTTGCACCGCGATCTCGTATCCGCGGCGGAGCAGCAGGGTACGAGCGTGAACCAGCTGATCCTCTATCTGCTGGCACGGGGGCTTGGCGAATCAGGAACGAAGCGCGCGCCGCGTACCGCCGCGAAGCCCGCCGCACGGACAGCCCATAGGACCACTGCTCGAACCGGGGCGCGCCGCCGCTGACCAAAGCAGGTTGCAGATATGGCTCGTGCTAGAGTGAATTTGTGAGACCAGCCTTACGTGACAAGCTCAAGGCCATCGTCGCACGCCACCGGGAGATCGAGCAATTGCTTTCCGATCCTGCCGTGGCGAGCGATGGCGCGCGGCGCAAGAAGCTGGGGCGCGAGTACAACGATCTGCAGCGGCTCGTTGACCTGGCCGCGTCGTACGAAAAAAAGGAAGCCGAGTTCGCTGGCGCACGATTAATTCTCGAATCCGAGAAGGACCCTGAAGTCCTGGCACTGGCCCGGGAAGAGGCGGACGGGCTGCAAAAGGCCCTGGATGCGCTCGGCCGCGAAGTCGAAGTCGCCCTGATTCCGAAGGAAGCGACAGCCGATGCCGACGCGATCCTGGAGATACGTGCCGGGGCAGGGGGGGACGAAGCTGGACTGTTCGCGGCCGAATTGCTGCGCATGTACACGCGCCATGCGGAGTCTCGGGGCTGGAAAGTCCAGATGGTCAGTCTCAACGAGACCGGGGTCGGCGGCGTCAAAGAGGCGGTTTTCGAAGTCTCGGGGGACAACGCCTACACACGCCTGAAGTACGAAAGCGGCGTACACCGCGTGCAACGTGTGCCGGTCACGGAGGCATCGGGCCGGATCCACACCTCGACCGCGACGGTCGCGGTTCTTCCCAGGCCTGAAGAGATCGACATCGAAATCCGGCCGGAAGACCTGCGCATCGATATCTACCATTCGAGCGGTCATGGCGGCCAGAACGTCCAGAAAGTGGCCACCGCGGTCCGCATCACCCATCTCCCGACGGGCATCGTCGCAGCATCACAGCGAGAGCGGTCGCAGCTGCAAAACAAGACTCTTGCCATGGAAGTGCTGCGTGCCCGGCTCTGGGATATGGAATTGCAGAAGCAGCAGGCGAGCATCAGCGCAGACCGGCGCGCCCAGGTGGGGACCGGCGAACGGTCAGAAAAGATCCGGACGTACAACTACCCGCAGACGAGGGTGACGGACCACCGGATCGGGTTCACCAGCCACAACCTGCAGCGGGTTCTGTCCGGTGAGCTTGATGAGTTCATAGACGCACTTCTCACCGAGGAACAGGCGCGCAAGCTTGCGGCGATCGAACGGACCGCACAGCCAGCCACCCCCTGAGGAAACCGTCGGCGAGGCGCTGGCGCG
>JACQUF010000174.1 GCA_016210435.1 Chloroflexota bacterium | reverse complement strand
TCGTCGAGCCGCCGGTCGTCTTTTCGCCCGCCACGTCGAACAGGTCTTTCAGCCCGACCGGGATCCCGTGAAGCGGTCCGCGGTACTTGCCCTCCTTGACTTCTCGCTT
Organism: Chloroflexota bacterium; assembly: GCA_016210435.1. Lineage (GTDB taxonomy): Bacteria > Chloroflexota > Dehalococcoidia > Lucifugimonadales > Lucifugimonadaceae > VGZT01. The sequence goes on along the minus strand of JACQUF010000174.1, from coordinate 3,697 downwards.
GAGCGAACGCGCGGTCTCAAGCGCGGGCTTCCGCATCACCACCAAGAAGCTGTTGAGTACCGGATCGTGACGTTCGATTCGTTCCAGCGCCGTCTCGACAAGGCGGACCGGGGAGACTTTGCCCGATCTGATCCGGGGGGCGAGGTCATCGACCGACGCGAACTCGAGACCCCTCGTTCTAGCCATGCGAAGTGGTCGCCTATCCGTATCGTTGCGGCCCGAACGTCGAGGCGGGTTCGTACCCCAAGACATCCAGCGCGCGGACAGCGTCGAGCGTCGCCTGGAGTCCGCCGAGCCGGTTTTCCAACCGACGGTAATCTTCGGCCGTCGACTTGAACCCGAGTTCGGCAGCCCGCCGGGCGAGCTCTTCCGGTGATGGCCTTGGAGTAGGCATTAGAGGCAACCCTCACTGAGGCGCGCGCCCGTTCAGCCAGGCCGGGGTGCGGACGTCGGATTTCGGCACTTCCCGCAGGAGATTACGGCGTGGGGACTATAGCATCCGAGATAGCGCCTTCCTTTGCTATGATGCAAGTTTCATGCGAATCACCGACCAGCTTGCCGAAATCGTTACGCAGGCGCTGGCTGACGCCGAAAAGTTAGGCCAATTGCCGGCGTCCGGCGCGGTCCAGGTCGCGATCGAGCGCCCTCAGCACCCTGAGCACGGCGATTACAGCACGAGCGTTGCCATGAAGCTCGCGCGCACCATGCGCATGGCGCCGATGGCTATCGCGGAGAGGATCATTGCCGCCTTGCCGAAGAACGAGGCGGTAGCTGACGTGTCGGTCGCATCGCCCGGATTCATCAACTTCGTCTTGTCCGACGGATGGCTCGTCAAGCAGATCGACCCGATCCGCCGCGAAGGCGCCGACTACGGCAACGTGAACATCGGCAAAGGCAAGCGGATCCAGGTTGAGTTCGTTAGTGTGAACCCTACGGGCGATGTTCACGTCGGTCACACACGTGGCGCGGTGATCGGGAGCGGGATCGCAGCGCTGCTCGGCGCCGCCGGTTACGATGTCCAGAAGGAGTACTACGTCAACGACGCCGGTACGCAGATGCGGCTGTACGTCGAGACGATCTACGCCCGCTACATGCAGGCGGCGGGACGGAATGTGCCGCTGCCCGAAGGCGCTTACCAGGGCGAAGGGCCGACGGAGCTTGCCAAGGCGATCTTCACCGAGGAGGGCGGGCGACTTGCCAACCTGCCGAGAGACGATGCTCTCAAGAACCTCCTTCCGATCGTTCTTGGCAAGACCCTGGCATCGATTCGTTCGGACCTGGAGCGGCTAGGAGTCAGCTATAACAACTGGTTCAGCGAGCAGTCACTCCTCGCCGGAGGGGTCTTTGATGAAGCGCTGCAGACCCTTGAGAAACGCGGATACCTTGTCGAACGCGAAGGCGCCCGCTGGTTCGCGTCGACGAAGCTCGGCGAGGACAAGGACAACGTAGTAATTCGTAGCGGCGGCGGCGGCCCGACCTATTTCGGGACTGATATCGCGTACCACTACGACAAGTTCATCCACCGCAAGTTCGACCGCGTGATCAACGTGTTGGGCGCCGATCACCACGGGCACGTCGCAAGGATGAAGGCTGTCGTCGAGGCGCTGGGCGTCGACCCCGAACGCCTGATCATCATCCTGAACCAGATGGTCACATTCAAACGGGGCCAGGACGCGGCGGTGAAATTCAGCAAGCGTAAAGGCGTCATGGTCATGTTGCGGGAGCTGGTCGAGGAGGTCGGTCCCGACGCGTGCCGGTACATATTCCTCAGCCGGTCGCCGGGCAGCCAGATGGAGTTCGACCTCGAGTTGGCGACCAAACAGTCGCTCGACAATCCGGTCTACTACGTACAGTACGCCCACGCCCGGATCGCTTCCGTGCTGCGGATGGCGAAAGAACGCGCCATTGAATTCGAGGGCGGAGACGCCACGCTGCTGAAGCACCCGCTCGAGCTGGCGTTGATCCGTCATATCCTGGTGCTGCCGGACGTCATTGAACTCGCCGCAGACCGGCTCGAGCCCCATCACATCCCGCGTTATGCCGAGGATCTTGCCCGGGCATTTACGCACTTCTACGACGCCAAGGACGAGTGCCGGGTCATCTCGAGTGATCCCGCTGACTTGCCGATCAGCAGGGCGCGATTGAAACTCGTTGATTCGGCCAGGGTGGCGCTGGCGCGCTGCCTCGCGCTAATGGGGATGACTGCGCCCGAGCGCATGTAATAGCTATTCCAGCCCGCCCTGGGCCTTGTACTGCTTCGTACGGGCGATGTATGAGTCGTTCGCCCACTTCATGAGCTCCAGGTGTCGCTTCTCCACATCGCCACGTTCTCGCGCCGGAACGCCCGCAATGATCTTTCGGGGCGGCACCTTCATCCCCTCGATCACGACTGCTCCGGCAGCCACCAGGCACTGCTCGCCCAGTTCGGCACCTTCGTTGAGCACGCAGCCATTTCCAAGCAGGCTCCCGTCGCCGACCCTCGTTGCATGACAGACAACCCGGTGGCCGATCGTGACGTAGTCGCCGATCACCGCGCCGTTGTCGGTGTGGATCACGGAGTTGTCCTGGATATTCGTGAATGCGCCGATGGTGATGCGCGCGGAATCTCCTCGGATAACCGCACCCGGCCACACGCTTGAGCCCTCGCCGATCACAACGTCGCCGATCACGTAGGCGGTTTCGCTGATAAACGCCGTGGCATGGACTTGGGGCGTCTTGCCCTGGAGGCTGCGTATCATTTGGCCCTCTCGCTACCCGAACGGCCCGAGATCGGCCGGTTCAGATCCGGATGTGTAATTTGGTGTTTCCCCAGGGAATCGCGCTGCCTGTTTCGAAGAGCGGCCGCACTCTCCAGCAAGTAATGGAAGGCGCGGCGATCGCTGCCGGCGAGTTGATCCGTTCCGCCTATGGCAGACACGGCGTCCTTCGCGCGAAGGGGCCCCGGGAGCTCGTAACCCAGGTCGACAGCGACTCTGAGCAAATGATCGCGAACCAACTTGCCGAAGAGTTCCCGGCCCTGGGATTCCTGGGGGAAGAAACCGGCAGGAAGCGCGGTGAGTCGCCGTTCGAGTGGGTCGTTGATCCCCTGGACGGGACGCGCAATTTCGTGAATGGAATCCCCTTCTTCTGCGTCAGCGTCGGGATGGTGCTCGAAGGCCGCCCGGTTGCCGGTGTCCTGCTTGACGTCATGCACCGTGACCTTTTTTCTGCAGCGCCCGGCGCCGGCCTGTATCTGAATGGACAGCTGGTCAGTTGCAGCAAGCCAGCAGGGCTCGGCGCGTGTGTCGTGGGTTACGACCTCTCGCGGGACTCGCGGAAAGCGGCCGCCATGTTCGAAGTGCTCGGACGCATTGAGCCGGTCACGCAGAGCATCCGCGGCCTGGGATCGACTGCCCTCGGTCTCGCATATGCGGCGTGCGGCAGGCTCGACCTTTACCTGAGTTGGGGCGCCGCATGGGATGTCGCGGCTGGCCTTGCCATAGCGCAGGAGGCCGGGGCGACTGTGACGGATCGATTCGGCCAGCCCGCGAAGATCGATTCAGCCGGGTTCGTGGCAGGCGGGCGCGCCGCGCATGAAGAATTCATGCGATTAACGGCCGGGTTGGCGTTCCGGCGTCCATAACCTGAAGAAGGTTCTCCGCGCCCTGAGCAGGTCGAAGGGCCTGGAGAACCGGTACCCGGGTTGGGCGCCCGGCGC
>JACQUF010000173.1 GCA_016210435.1 Chloroflexota bacterium | reverse complement strand
GAATCCCCGGGCCGTCGTCCCAGACTCGAATGAAAAAGTGGGTCGGGTTGCGAGTGAGACGGACCTCAACGTGGGCGGTCGCGTAGCGGACCGCATTGTCGACAAGGTTCGTCACGATGTGATCGAGCGCGGCGCTGTCTGAATACTCGATTCCGAACTCGGCAGGCTCGGACCACCAGCTGATGTTCACGCCGCGGTCCCGGCCGATCCCCACATAGCGTTCGACCACATTGCGGACGATCTGGCCCGGGGCGACCGGCTCGACCTTGGGCGCGGCAGCAGCGTCTTCGAGCTGCACCAGCGCCTGGATATTGGACACCATTAGCCGGAAGCTAGGGGCCTGCTGTTCTATTTCGTCGAGAAGCTCCTGGATTGCAGAGTCGACCTGTTTCCCGGCCTCGGCGAGCCTCGCTCGCACTTCGCGTTCCTTCCCCAGGATTCGCCTGATGGGCCGTCCCATGTCATGGCTGAAGACGTCAAAGTAATGCTGGGTCATCTGGCTCCACAGACGGCGCGTCTCGCTCTCGTCCGCCTCGGACGTCTGGCGCCGGCGGAGCGCAAGCCCTATTGCGGTCGTCATGAGCCCCGCCCCGATCACCGCGGCGCCGATGACGGCAAGAGGCTCGACCAGCCAGAGCGATGGGGACACCAGGCTGCCGAGCGCCGGCGAAAGCACCATCGCCAGCACGCCGACGATGGCCAGGAAGATTCCGACGCCGGCTACTAACCTGGCGCCAGCCGGCAGGCTGTTCACGCCGCCCGCTCCCGCTACTTTGGCACCACCAGCACGTAGCCGCGGTTTCGCACGTTGACGATCAGGTCGTCTGGCCCGTACTTCTTCCCAACGGCCTCGCCCAGCGCGTCCTTGATCTCCCGGACTCGGACACGCAGGGACGCCCGCGAATCCTCGCCCTCTGAGAATCGCTCGAGTTTCCAGAATGGAACGAGCTCGCCCGGGCTCTTGTACCAGGCAGTCGCGAGCTCGAGAAGGATTGCGAATTTCATCCCCTGGACGGCCCGGATCGGTATCCGCTGCCCGTCCTTGACTGCATACGCGATGCCTGCATCGCCGTCAATCAGGAAATCACCGCCGATCTGAATGTGCTCAGGCGTCCGTCCGATGAGTCTCCGCAGGCGAAGGGCAACCTCATCGGGGCTTGCGAGCTTGTCGATGAAATCGACCGATCCGCTGAATTTGAGGCTGCCGGCCGCGGCGGTGTCCCTGTGGGGGCCGCGGGCGTACTGGGTGAACATCAGGACCGGGAGGTTCGGCGCCTTTTCGAGGATTCTCCCCAATATCCCGAGACCCTTGAATTGGTCAACCGGGTGGTCGCCGAAACGGACATCCAACAGGACCGCGGACGGCCGTTCGGTGTCGATCGCCAGCAGCGCTTCAGATTCGAAATCTTCCCCCGTGGCAAGCTTCGATTGCGGCTGGACAGTAATCGTCTGGAAGCCCTCGCGGTCGAGCTTGCGCCGGACCGAGGCCATGAGGTCGGACCCGGCCTCGTCGTCCACAATCAGGATCTTTTCCCGTCGCCCGGTGGTCATTCTGAATTCACCCTTAAAGAGGGTAGCATCCGATCAGCGTTGCTACGCGCTTTGCCCGTTACCTATAATCAATCTTTAGTGTGTGTCGGAGCGTCGTTGGGCAGATGGGGCTGCCCGCGAGAGTACGGACAAGGATACCCAGGCGGATGACCTACATCATTACTAGCCCGTGTGTGGACGTTCTGGACGGGGCATGCGTAGACGTGTGTCCAGTCGACTGCATCTACTCCAAGCCAGGCGATCGCCAGCTGTATATAAATCCTGAGGAGTGCATCGACTGCGCGGCCTGCGAGCCCGTTTGCCCGGTAACCGCGATTTTCGCGGAAGACCAGGTCCCGGACAAGGAAAAGCCGTTCATCAAGGTCAACTACGATTACGACTACAAGACTTCGATGCCTGGCAAGAACGCGGAGCCCGCGGTAAGGCACTAGCCGCGTTTCGGTTTCGAAATCGCTGAAGGCCGGCCCTGCGCCGGCCTTCGTTTTTAAGTAACGATCTCCCCCGAGGGGCTTGCCGCGGCGGACGTGCCGGGAGCTCCGGAAACTCCCTCCTCTGGAAGGAGGGAGGTAGAGGGTGGAGGAGCCCAGGGGTTTATCCCAGGGTGTCCAGCGCCTCGCGGACCGGCATGAGTATCGACGTAAAGATCGGTGTCTCACGTTCCGTGTACTGCGAAGTCGGGATCATCCGGAGGTCTTCTACCAGCTGCAGGAAATCACCGGGATCGTCGGTCTCGAACCCTAGTACGAACTCCGGATCGTCCAGTCCGAACGCATAGGCCGTATTTATCTTTATCTGCGGGTACTTGTGGCCGATCT
>JACQUF010000172.1 GCA_016210435.1 Chloroflexota bacterium | reverse complement strand
GGCCCAGCCAGACGCTCACCTGGAACTCGGAGAACTGGCTTTCGAGCGTCTTCAACACGTCCACGGGTACGACGACGGAGTCGTACGTCTACGACGGCGACGGAAAGCGCGTGGCTGAGACTTCGAGCAGCGAGGGCACTATCCACTACGTGAACCGCTTCTACCAGAAGGACGTCACCTCGGGGACGACGACCGTCACGTACTGGCTCGGCGACAGGCTGGTCGCGGTGAAATCCGGTTCCACGCTCCACTTCTTCCACGTCGACCACCTCGACAGCGCCGCGGCACGGAGCGACGCGGGTGGGGTGGGCGCCTGGCGGGCCTACCTACCATACGGCGAGGTGCGAACCTCATCCGGGACGATCGCGGGCGACCGCTCCTTCACCGGCCAGCGGCTCGACACGCCCACCGGCCTTTACTTCTACAACGCCCGCTACTACGACCCAACGATCGGCCGTTTCATCTCGCCCGACACGATCGTCCCCGACCCCTACGACCCCAGGGACTACAACCGCTTCGCGTACGTCCTCAACAACCCGCTCAAATACACCGACCCGAGCGGGCATTCATGCTCCACCGACGAGTGGGCCGACGGCACATGCGGTTTTCGTTTTGGAATTCCGATCCCTGTTCCGGCGATTCCAGAGATCGACTGGCCCGATTGGGAATTCAAACCGAAGAGAAGCGTTGGCGAAGCATTTCGAGATGCAATCGGAGAATGGAAACGTCTCGGCGAAAAGTTGCTTGGAATCAATGACAAGGAGTCCGCAAGCGAAAACCCACCGACGACGAACTCGTCAAATATTGTCGCAACGACGGCATCGCCGTCGGGCCCCCCAATCGGTCCACCAACTCGTGAAGAGGAAGTTCGAAACAGAATCGAGAAGCTGAGACAGGACAGCACGCCCGACCCGGCTGGAAAAGGATCGCGGATCGAGCAGCGCGTCCGCGCAGGCGGCGAAGCTCAGGCAGTTCAGGACTTGAAAGCGCTCGCCGCGGATCTTGGAAAGGTCCGCCCGCCAACGCCGGCTGGAACCACAGTCGCCGAGCTACCGGACAAAGTGACCGCGAACGTGCATCTGAGCAGCACCTACCCGAAAAACTCAGTGGTCCGGTATTGGACACTTGAATTCCAACGGAACGGTAAGATCTTTCTCAAGATACGATACCTGCCGTGATTAGGGCGATTACGGATCCCCTGAAAGTACAAAAGGCGGAGGCTCGGTTGCACGGCTCCGTCCGCGTGCAATCTACCATCGATCCGGAATGGGCAAGATCACGCGGCTTCGTTGTCATTCCAGTACCCGGGCAAGAACTGGAGGCAATCTCTCTTGGTCAGCTGTCGCGCGCGATCCAGCAGATGGGAATCGACGAAGTCTTGGCGGTCCACTCAGGTAGGCCACCCACGAAGGAAGAACTAGAACACAGTGAGCGCGCCCGTAAAGTTTGGCCGGACGCGATCTACGTCCCCACGTTCTTCGTTCTGTCTGCTTCGCCTGAGGATATTTACGATGTCGTCTACAAGGAACACGCGTCCTTCGAGCATTTCCTTACCGACCGAGATGTTCGGTTTGCAATCCTGCTAACCCACGACGAGACCTCCCTTGTTGCCGGTCCAAAGGAATTCGTAGAGGCAGCGCTTGGGAAGACCCTCACCGAGGCGTGGAAGGACTTCGAGATTTACGTCGAAGAAATGAGGCCATACGGTGTCGATTGGTGGCTAAGGAATCTGATCGACCTTTACAGGCCGCTGTCAACGGCTTGAACGTGGTGGCATCGCGCCGCGCCTGATACAGATATGTGAGGCCCCGGGCGAGCAAGTTCAAGTACCACTGGTGAATCCAAACGCGCACGTCGTGGATGTCTCGAACCCAGGATGGGCGACGTGGGTGCTGCAACAGTCTCAAAAACACAATACGGGCGAGGGGGATATCCAAGATTTCGCAGACCCCCGACTCCTTTTTGTTCCTGCACCAATACTTTGGCGCTGCGCCATTGACCCCGAGTCAAACGGCGCCTACGCCGCTATCCATGGCTGGGGACACCCTGGTGTTCTTTGTCGCTTGCACCACACCACACCACACCAGGAGCCCGGCCTTCACCTATGACGTGCTCGGCAACCTGACCCAGGTCGCGGTCGACCCGCAGCTCGACGCGGGTCTCCTCAACGCCACCACGACCATGACCTACGACTGGCTGGG
>JACQUF010000029.1 GCA_016210435.1 Chloroflexota bacterium | reverse complement strand
GTTCATACACCGGCCGCTTCAGCAGCTTGCCCTTGAGGTCCCAGAGCGCGTTGTCGACCGCGCTGATCGCGTAACTTGCCAGGCCCGCCGTGCCGTAAGACGCCGTCGACCGCTGCATCACATCCCAAAGCTTTTCCGTGGCCATGGGGTCCTGCCCCACCAGCATCTTCGCCAGGTGGTCGTTGATTACCCGGACGACCGGGCCGCTGAACAGCGTCATGCCCATGCCCCACGTGCCGTCATCGGCGGTCACGACGCAGACGGTCCGCTTCCAGTCGCCCGGCGACCACGTGGCGCGGCTGTATTCCGGGTAGCGGGACATCGGACCGCCGAAATGCGGCGCATCCGGCAGCCTGGGCACGCGGGGATTGGTTTTCGGATTCGGGGCGATATCGATGGCTGCGGCCCGGACCTCGCGGATCTTCATGGCGCCTCCCTTTGTGAGACGCCGATTTTAGCCGCGTGGCTGGCGGCGGTGCGAGTGCCCGCGCCGGCGACGATATCGCAGGCGATGGCATCCACCCGTCCTCGATCCTGCGCGCGCCGGACGACGCGACCCGCCGACTCGATATGGCACGGTTCATCGAGGACCTTCGCCACCTGACGCCGTATCTCGGGGACAGGACGGCTTAATCTGCGCCGGTGAACCTGCCGTAGTACTTGGCCAGCACGGCCTCGGCCAGCCGGCCGCGGAGACCATCGCTCTGGGCCAGTGGCGCGGGGACCATGCCGTACGCCCAGGACATTGAGCCGGCGACCCAGGGTCGCGTGTCAAGGGCCTGCATCAATCCTTCGAGACGGCGCGCCTGAAGCGACTGGCCGCCGGGTTCCGGGTCGTCCTTCTGTGATGGCAGGTGGATCGTGTAGAAGAAGACCGGCTTCCCCCACCGGTCATGAATCGGATCCAGCTTCTCGGCGAATAGCTTCTCGTAGGCCTCACGCCACTGCTGGACCGTCGCGGACGCAGGCAGTTCCGGGTGTCCGGTGTCGTAGGTCGTGACGCCGACATAGTCCGCGAGCCCCGGAACCTGCGATTCCCGGACCCCGCCGCTGATCAGGACCTTGCCCTTGTAGACCGTCCGCACCTGCGCGACCAGCGCAGCGACCCTGTCGTCGAAGGCCTTGAATGCTTCCGGGGATTCGAACGCCCACGGCTGCGCGAACACGTGGAACACGAAACCCGGCAGGAGCAGCATTTCGGCGTTCGTCTCCTGCGCTATCTGAGCGTTCCACATCCACAGGCGTTCTGCCTGTGTGAGCCACTCGTTCCACCATTTCGTCGAGTTATCGTTCAGCGCGTTGATGCCGCCCGGCGACATCTCCATGTTGAACTGGGGCGCCAGGAGGACCTGCAAGCCGTGACGGCGGGCGATCGCAATCTGATCGAGGATCTCTTTTCGGGGGGTTAGCACCGATGGCGCTTCAACCGCGCGCGGCTCGATGACTGGCGACGGCTTGATCCGGCCATAGCTCCACACGGAAGAGACCGCGACGAGGTTTCCGTTGTGCGCCGCGATGCTTGCGAATGTAGTGTCGGACAGTGACAGGAAATTCGGGCTCCAGAAGTCAGGCGTGTAGTACCCGGCGAGGTAACCAGGCCGCGTCCCGCCGCCCTTGCCTACGCTGCCCTCCCATGCGCCCACCCAGTCGTTGAAAACCTCGCCGGCGTATCGGGGGGTCGCGTGACGCGTCGGGCCACGAGTGTTTTGCCCGCCTTCAAGATCGATGCGATACGAGACCGGAGTTCCCGCCGGCAGTTCGACTTCCGCCCGGTACAGCCATGGGTTGCCCCCTGTTGCCTGCATCGAGACCGCTGGCGCGCCATCCGGCACCCATCTGACATTCGCATTCACGGGCGTCGCATGCGGCACGCTTGCATTGAATGTGACTCGGACGCGTGCGCCCTGCCCTGCTTCGGAGACCGCAGGCAGATTCGCCCACCGTGTAATTACATCGTCGACAACGACGTCCTTCGTGCCGAGTCGGGCGGTCCGGAAGCCCTCACCTTCGAGCCCACCGCTGCTGTCCGCCCCGATGCCATCGCCGCCAAGCAGATAGCGATATCGGAAGTTCGAATTCGGCACTGAGCTAATCGACAGCTGCCAGGTACGAGGTCCGGTCCTGGTCAGCCTGTGGCTCGGGCCCATCTCGAAGATGATGGGCACGCCTTCGGGTGTATTCGGCGGGACGGTCGCCCTGAACGTGATCGTCGGCCAGTCTGGATTCTTCCAGGAAGCGACGCGATCGGCGCGCGTTTGCGGCACGCTCCCGACCACCATGGTGCGGAAACGCTGGTTCCAAGGGGGTCCACCCCATTCCCGGCCCTGCCCCTCGGACGTCAGCGTATAGAAGTACTGAATGTAGCTGCCCTCGCGGAGCAGGAACACACCCTCGGCAGTGTCTGGGCCCGTCCGCTTCAAGACCGGGAGATCGGACGAGCCGCCCATGACATATGGCGTATTGACGTCGCCCCTCCACGAGCCAAGCTGGCGCATGCTGCCCGCCAGTCGAATTTCCAGGTCTTCGGGCGTGCCTGCCGGAAGCTGCACTCGAAATGTCACGGGAACCTTGGCCGCAGGTTCCACGGACAGATTAGCCGTTACCTCGCCACCGGCCGGGACCTCAACCGCTATCGAAGCCGGCTTGTAGGCGCCATCGGCACGGTAGACGGTCACGCGCTGGGTACCGGCAACGACTTCCACGCGGAATCGACCATCCCAGTCCGTAGCCGTGTGCAAACCGGCAACCGTGACTTCAGAGTCGACGACCGCGGCGCCTGATGCATCGGCGACGCGGCCGAGGATCGTTCCGACCTGGCCCGCAAAGGGCTGCTTGCGCCATGCCGCCACCACATCCGAGACACTCTTGACGTCGGCCGACACGTGGAGGAGACGACGCTGCACCGGGACTTCCCTCGCGGCAGCCTCCCGCTTGTCCTGAAACTCGCTCCACTCCCGCTCGTCCCAGATGTCATACGCGTAGTGGACGAGTGCGGCTTCTTCCAACTTCGCAGTGGCAGTCCAGATCCCCCCGCCTTTGTCGGTCATGGTGATGTGTTCGGTCCACTCCCAGTCGGTGAACGGCATCAGGAGAAGCCTGACCGGCGTATTCGCAGGCGTGTTATCCGGCACGCGCACCGTGAACTTGATTTCTCGCTTTGATAGCGGCGGCGGCTCAGGAGCGATTTGCGGTGTCCGGGTTGGAGCCGGCGTTCGAGTCGGGGTTGGTATTGGACTCTGCGCCGGGACCGGTGTGGTAGCAAGGACGGGTTTTGTTGGAGGCTCGGCAGGGGTCGAAGTCTGCCGGGTCGAAGGGCGGGCGGTGGGTGAAGCCTGCGTTGCGGACGCAGTCTGCGGAGACGGTTGGGTGGCAGCTGTCTGGACGACGGGCGGTGAACCTTGCGCCGGCGTCTCGCTGGAGACTTGCGTCGGCTGGGCCTGATCCGTGGTGGCGGGGCGCGCGCACGCCGTGAATACCGCCGCCGTGGCAAACAGTAAGATACCGGCTGGCAGTCCGAAGCGAAGCGCTCTCAGCGCGCGGGCGATGTCTGGTTCGAACGTGGGCACGATGTAGGAATTTACCCGTAGGAGGCATTGGCCGCCTACGGCGCTTTCCGCGATCGCCCGGCGGTCTTCCCGAACTCGGCGCGCGGGTTTTTCAAACCGCCATCGCCCGCCGCCCCGGCAGCTTCCCTGCTAGCCGCCGCCGCGTACGCTTGCACGCGTCAGCGTACTCTCGGACACGAATATCGCGAGGCACTTTCCGTTAGCGTCCGCGACGAGCCAGGCGCTCCCCGTCTGGGCGCCTTGCTGATAAGAGGCGGTCCAGGGTCGAACCGTGTCGCGCAGCGTCCTGCCTTCCGGGGTGAGCTGGAAGACCTGCATCGTGGCGGCGCGCATGTTGTCGAAGATGATCCCCCCTCGTGGACCGGATCCCGTGGCGCCGGCCGTCGGTTCCTCCTCGCAGGCGCGGGGACGGGCGACCGCGGCCGGCCAGAGGGGCGGAAGCTCCGCATCTGGCGGCGCGGGCAGCAGGAAGGGGCTTCGGGCGAGGTCCAGGCAGGCCGGTTTGCCGTGGCCGAAATAGTCGTCGCGTGCGACGTCAACTCGGGGTACCGTGCGGGACGAGCGCGGGAACATGAGGTCCTGAGGGTCGTCGGAGACGTGCCCTCCGCTTTCCGTGCTGTGGTGCGGGGCGCAACGGGCGACCGCTCCGAGCGTGTGGAAGATCTCGTGGAAATTGGCCACCGCTATCGCGTAAGAGCCATCGGCGTAGACCAGCTTGCGAGGCTCCTCGCACCGCGTCCCGAGCTTGACGTTCGCGATGGCGATGTTCCCGACCCTGCTCGGCGGATACGATCCCCCGAAGCACTCCCCGGTGTCGCTTCCCCCGCCGTAGTAGACCGCGTAAACCTTGCGCGGATGCTCAAACCCGATGGAGCGCAGCTCGACTTCGAGGGTTACCCGCACGAGCGGCTCGCGAGTCGTGCCAGAGCGGCTGTCGTATGCACTGACGACGGCGTCCGGGCGGCTGAGACGCACGAACGTGATGTCGATCTCGCCACCGAACGTGTCGACGCTGAGGCGCCTTCCAGCCGTCTCTTTCTCGAGCCACTTCTGGGCCGAGCCGACGGCCGTCGCGATCCAGCCGTTCGTGTCGAGCTCCTCATCACGGCCGTCGCTCGGGAGCACGTACAGGAAGTGAACCTGATAGCCGTCTTGATCGTCAGGCTGGTCGGCAGTCTGCCGCTGCGTTGGCGCCGGGGTGGGGCTGGCCGGCGCCTGCGCCGCGGCCGGCGTCACCGGTGCGGTGGCCGTCGGGGCTACGGGTGCCCGGGTCGGAGAGCCGACAGCGGTCGTCGCCGCGGATGGTGACGGGGTCGGGGACGGCAATGCCGTTGGCGAGGGGAACGCCGTCGGTGGCGGAAGCGTAGGGGTTGCTGTCTGGGCGATTGTCGATACGGGCACTGGAGTCTCGTTTGCGACCGGCGCCTTTGGCGTGCTCTGGAGATCGGCGGGCGGAGGTGCGCAGGCGGCAAGTAGCAGGTTCGCCGCCACCAGAGAGACCGCAGCCGGCAGCTTCAGCCCTCGGACGAAGCTGTGGCTGACCGCGCGACCGACGCCCGTATGCATGGTGGAGAAATCTACTCGCGGAAGCGACGTGCGTCTACGTAAGCCTGCCTCGCGGCCCGGGAGTCAGATTGCTGCCGCGCCACCGCCGCGGCGGCGAGCATCGCGTTCTGCGTGTCTCAATTTGAGTCGGCAATGCCGGCCCCACCCCTTGCGACGGTCCATTGTCTCGCCCCTTGCGTCCGGGGAGCGCTGACACACATAATATATGTCATATGTATATCTCAAATATGGAGGATCCGCATGACCAGCTCTGAGGACCGGTATACACCGCGCGTGCGCCAGGCCTTGGTCTTCACCGTACAGGAAGCTCTCCGCCTCAGGCATGCAACCGCCGACCCGGAGCACATCCTCCTCGGGATGCTGCGAGAAGGCACGGGCCTGGCGACTGCAACCCTCAACAACCTGGGCGTGGATCTTGACGCCTTGCGCGCCTCTGTCGAATCGCGATTGACCCCGGGATCGAAGGCTGTCCGCGGGGAGATCGAATATTCGCCGCAGGCCAGTCAGGTATTCGACATGGCCGCTGACGAGGCTGAGGGCCTCAAGTGCCACTACATCGGCCAGGAGCATTTCCTGCTGGCGATGCTCCGCCAGGAGGAAGGCACGGTTGCCAAAATCCTGTCAGAGAAGTTCGACGTCACCTACGAGCTGGCCCGCGCTCAAGTAATCGCCATCATCTTCAAACCGGCCGACGGCAAGGGGAAAGTGAAGCGGTACAACCTTGCGCTCCCGGAGAATCTGTTCCGGGAAGTCGAGCAACTGGCCGAGCGCGAACACATGACGGTGCTGGAAGTGCTGCGTCGCTCGGTCAAGCTGGGCTTGTTGATCGCCGAAGTCCAGCAGACGCCAGGCGCCTCATTCATCATCCGGGAAGGCAAAACTGAACGGCAGCTCGTGCTGCTGTAAGGGGTATCCGCCTGTTTTCGGGGGTGCCGGCGGGCGCAGGCTAGTACGGAAAAAGGCGGCCCAGATCACGCCGCGCGGCTCAGCGCCTGATCCATGAATGCACGGTGGCGCTCACGCATGAGCGCGGGTGAGATATCGCTCCTTCCAAGGTCGTGATAACCCAGAAGCCAATGTTCTATCTCGGGCAAGGCACGCGTGACCGCGATCAGGTCCCAGAACACGCAATCGTCGATGCGCCGCCCGGCGGTCCGTTCGTAACGCGACAGGAATCTGTCTGCGACTTCCACGTCGAACAAGATCGCCAGGTCCTGCCGGCAGTAACTCACGTCCATCGCAGGATTCCCGATCCACGGATTCTCCCAGTCGACTACGCCTGTCAACCGCCCCCGGAGCCAGAGTGTGTTGCCGGGCCAGAAGTCGCCGTGCAGGATCGCCTTCCTGGTCGCAGGCGGCGCCTGTGGCCGAAGCCGCTGAAGCGCTC
>JACQUF010000187.1 GCA_016210435.1 Chloroflexota bacterium | reverse complement strand
GTGTGGTATTGACCCTGGGCGCGGATCTCGCGCCGCGCGAGCGCTCCGGCGAGTTCCTCGGCGTCTGGCGGTTCTTCACAGATACGGGCGGCATGCTATCCCCGTTCGCGATCGGTGCGGTTGCCACCGCGGTCTCCCTGCCGGCGGGAGGCGTTGTTACCGGGAGCATGGGCGCCCTGGGCGCCGTTGTGATGACCGTTTTCTTCCGCGAGACGCTTCGAAGGGAACCGATTCGAAGGCAGAAGTGAAGCGTGAACGAGAGGCCGGTATTCCGGGTACTTCCGGCGGACCGCCTTTGCTGCCCAATCGAGAGCCGGGCCGGGACCGCACCTCGGTCCATGCAAGGCCAGGTCCTGACTCCTTCTTGTCTCGAAGAGAGTCCTGAAAAGCGCCTGCGCGGGCCCGTCATCTGGAATCAGCAGCGATTCCGACCAGACCCGGGCGTCGACCCAGAGCGCAACCATTCACTTGACTCCGTCGAACGTATACTAGAACGCCTGTTCCAGTAAACATCGCCGCGTGACGAAGCCAAAGGCCCGGATGTCGCACCCTTCGGCCCGGTGGTCGGCCCAGGCGGCCTGTTCGCCCGGTGGCCGAACGGCCGGCACGGTCGGCCGATGGCCGACGCCGCGGCACCTTAAAGATTGCTCTCCCGGAGCAAAGCGTAGAGGTCGCGCAGACAGACCGCGTTCTCGTCGGGCGGAAACCCGTCGACCCACGGCTTTTTCTCCCCGGACATGCCCTCTACCGCGCCTGCTTGAACCAGCTTTTCGACCCACTCTTTCTCTTCATTGACGGAGGGCAGCAGGTTCTTCCCGGCAAGAAGCGACAGCCCGGCAACGAGGCCATACGAGCCCCAGTTCGAGACGCTCGCAATGATCAGCTTGCCAACGGTCGTTACACAGGGGTTCTTCGGAAGCTTGTCGTAGTTCGGGATGACCTTGTACAGGTTCCCCATCCCGATCTCGTTCCCACCGTCGCCGATGCCCACGGACGCGGGATGGAGGTCGAACAGGTGGTCGATCTTGGCGTTGAACTCCGAGATGTCTCTGCCGCGGAAGTTGCGATACGTGCCGTCTGTGGTGAGACCGCAGCGCTCGGTGGAGATCAGGACTGTGGGCGCCTCGTCCTGGATCACCTGGAAGGCGAACTCGGCTGACTCTCGATGACCCAGTATCGGAAACTCGATGATCTTCTGGCTCTCAGGCGCGATCGATTTGAGTGCTTTGATCGAGAACTTATCTGTGACGTGAACGACCTGGTAGGCGAGCTCCTCGAGCCCGATCCCTATCGCGACCGCTCCCGGCGGACCATCAGTCTCTGGCGCGCTCGCGGTCAGAATGTGGAATCCGGTGGTGATGATTGCCTTGCCGGGATGTTCGAGAATCAGCTGCGCGGCTTCGGTGACAAAACTGGCGGGCAGATGCGGTCGGAGCGCGCCGATGTTGCGGCCGTCCTTCTGGAGAATGATGTCCTCGATCGATCGCTTCGTAGGCAACGGTCGCTCCGGATTCCGCAGCTTACAGCGCGGCGACGTCCTCATCCTTGAGGTCGGTCACGAACATGTGCCCGGGCGCGTGAGTGATCATCAGCGATGGCTTCGATGCGGCCGCCACGGCCTGGGGCGTCACGCCGCACGCCCAGAACACCGGGACTTCGCCGCTGCCCGCGGGCCATGCCTGGCCATAGTCGGGCTTGTTCACATCTTTCACGCCGATTTCCGCGGGGTCTCCGATATGGATTGGAGCGCCATGAACGGCCGGGAAGCGCGATGTGGCCTGCACCGCCCTCACAACCTTGTTGCGCGGGATCCAGCGCATTGAGACCACCATTGGCCCCTTGAACCTTCCGGCAGGCGTGCACACGATGTTGGTCTTGAACATCGAGACGTTCTTGTCCGTGCCCCAATGCGGCAGCTCGATGCCGTTGTCGAGCAGCGCCTTTTCGAATGTGAAGCTGCACCCGATGAGAAAGCTGACGAGGTCCTCACGCCAGAATTCGAGAAGGTCGTCGACCTCGGCCGAAAGCTCACCGTTCCGGTAAATCCGGTACTTCGGCAGGTCAGTCCTGATATCGGCGCCCGGGGCGGACATCTTCGGTTCAAATTGCCCGGGCTCGAGCACCTCAATCAGCGGACATGGCTTGGGGTTGCGCTGGCAGAAGAGCAGGAATTCGAAAGCCAGGTCCCGAGGAAGGATGGCGAGGTTGGCCTGAACATAGCCCGGCGCCAGGCCTGACGTAGGGTGCCGAAGCTTTCCCGCCCGTACCAGGCCGCGTACCTCGCGGCCTATCGGAGCAACTTTGGTCTGAAGCATCTGAGGGTACACCTCGATCAGCAGGTGGAGACAAGGGCAATGTTATACCCGCTGTATTATTCCCGGCGCCTTTGGGACCACCCTCACCCCTACCCTCTCCCGAGGGGAGAGGGGATCGAGGGCACGGTCTCCCGAGGACGCTTGATGCTAATGGCCTATCACAATGACTCAGCGGACGTCACGAGATTCGTTTCCATGGACGACATTCGTTGCAAACAACATATGGGACGGTGCATTTTTGCTATCTACTGAGCCCGCCTCACTCGGGTGTTCACGCCGAAGCTCGGACCGAGCGACAGCGCCAACTAGCATCAAGCGTTGAGGGGATGGGGAGTTGAAGGCACGGTCTCCCGAGGGGAGAGGTGATCGAGAGGGAGTTCGACATTGAAGATCAAGCGAATCGATCAGTTCAAGCCGCGCAAGCGTTGCCGCCTTATCCGCATCGTGACCGACACGGGGATCGAAGGCTGGGGCGAAACAACGCTCGAAGGCAAACCGAAAAGCACGTGGGCCGCAGTCGAAGAACTGTCCGAATACCTCATCGGACAGGACCCGCTGCGAATCGAGCATCACTGGCAGGCGATCTACAGGAGCGCGTTCTTCAAAGGCGGAAACGTCCTGATGAGCGCCCTGGCTGGAATCGACCAGGCCCTCTGGGATATTGCAGGCAAGCACTTTGGCGTTCCGTCATACCAGCTGCTTGGCGGGGCGACCCGCGACCGGATCCGGATGTACGCGCACTGGGGGATTGGGGACCTCAGCGACGAAGGCCTCGGGCGGGCCCGCAAACGGCTGGACATGTTGATGAAGAAGGGCAACTACAACGCGTTCAAGGCCGGCTCTCCAGGCAAATGGCGGGCGCAGGAATCACCGAAGAGGATCGACGAATTCGTAAAGATGGCCTTCATGATGCGGGAATGGGTCGGACCAGAAGTTGAGTTGGCGTTCGATTTCCACGGGAAGATGACGCCTGCCCTGGCAATCGAGATCTGTCATGAAATCAAGGGCATGCACCCGATGTTCGTCGAAGAGCCCGTACCCCAGGAAAACCCTGACGCCCTCGCCCTGGTTGCGCGGGCCGTCCCCTTCCATATCGCGACGGGTGAACGGCTGCTTTCCCGCTGGGAGTTCAGGCGCGTAATCGAACAGCAGGCTGTGGCGCTGGTGCAGCCAGACGTGGCGCACTGCGGCGGGATATCGGAGCTAAAGCGAATCGCCAATATGGCGGAGGTCTACTACATCCACATCATGCCGCACTGCGCGATCGGGCCGGTCGCATTTTCCTCGTGCATGCAGGTGGACGCGTGCGTGCCGAATTTTCTGATCCAGGAGCAGGTCGACGTCGGGCTCGGGGGCGGCCTGCTCAGGAAGGACTGGGTGGTCAAGAACGGATTTATCGAGCTACCGAAGGGACCGGGCCTCGGGTTCGAGATCGACGAAAAGGAAGCCACCAGGAACGTGAAAGCAGACACCGAAGAGCTGGGCGGTCCGGACTGGGTGCACCAGAGCGACGGCTCGGTAGCCGACTGGTAGGGCCTGCGACGACCACACCTTGTTGCTCTGGGCCCGTCTCCGGAGGGCGAAGAGTCTGCTGATGCAACAGGTCCCTTCGACAGGCTCAGGGCAAGCCTTCGCTTCGCTCAAGACGACAACTGCTCGGTCGCTCTGAGCCCGCACTGCGGGCGACGAGCCTGTTGATTTTGCCTGACTGCTCGCCTCATGACACCTTCGGCCGCTTGGCATGCCAGGGCCTGGCTTCCTCGAACGCCGCCGAGGCCCGCAGAAGCGTCGCCTCATCAGCAAGGTCAGTGACGATCTGCAGGCCGATGG
>JACQUF010000168.1 GCA_016210435.1 Chloroflexota bacterium | reverse complement strand
TTCGGAGTGGCGACGTCGTAATTAGCCGCCCAGGCATGCTGGGTGTCCAGGCACACCCTCACTCTCGGGTGGCTTATCGCCTTTACCAGGCGTCCGAGCTGCTCGAACTTGGAGCCAATGTGGTCGCCCATGCCTGCGCTGTTCTCGAATGCCAGCCAGGCTTTGCCGGGCGCCGACTTCAGCACGGTGTGCACCGCCCCCACAACCTGCGCCTCTACCGCGTCGTATCCCGCGCCCTTGTGGCTTGCAGGGTGGAAGATCACGCCTTCGGCCCCGAGAACGTCGGCGGTCTTCACGTAATTGATCAGCGATTCGACGCTCTTCAGGAGCAGTGCCTCGTCTGGAGCGCCGACTGCGACCAGGTAGACCGCGTGAAAGACGGTCGGGCCCAGCTTGGCCTTCGCGGCGGCATCTTTGAAGGACGCAGCGACTTGGTCTGTGGGCGCCTTGAAGGCCCACATCCGCGGCGACGAAACGAATATCTGGATCGCTTCCGCGCCCATCTCAACGGCGCGAGGTATGGCTTTCTCGACTCCACCCGCGGTCGACACGTGCGCGCCAAGGTCCACGTCAGCTTCTCCTCATATGACTCAGGTAGGCGGGATTATAGGGGCACGGACCCTCAACGCTTGGCCAGAGTCTTTCGAATTTCTCCCGCAATCCCTTCAGCTTCGGATCGTATGCCCGGAACGGGTACTCGCCAGGGTGCTTCTCAGCCCATTCAAGCGCGATCCGGCCCTCGTCGCGGATGCCGCGGTCGGAGCGATGTCTGGCGAAATCACGCATCTCTGCGCGGTGCCGCGCCCTGTGGGTCGTTCACCTTGGCTTACCATGCCACGCAGTGGATGGCCTTTCAATCCGCGGGTGTCGAGGAATTCGAAGGGGCTTTTCGATGATGAACCAAGATCCGGCCGCTTGGGGCGACAAGATGGCGGATCTCTACGACGAGAGATACGCCAATATTGCGGAGGGGACGATTGAATTCTTGGCTGAGTTTACGCGCGGCGGCCGGGCGCTTGAACTCGGCGTCGGCACCGGCCGGATCGCGCTACCTCTCGCAGCGCGCGGCGTCCAAGTTCAGGGAATCGATGTGTCGAAGAACATGGTAGCCACACTAAAGGCAAAACCCGGCGGCTCGAATGTTCCAGTCGTGATCGGAGATTTTGCCGACGTCCCCGTTGACGGGCTGTTCGACCTGATATTTGTCGCCTTCAACACCTTCTTCGGCCTCACGACGCAAGAGGCCCAGGTTCGCTGCTTCCAGAACGTCGCCTCCCACTTGAATCCTGGGGGTTGCTTTGTGATCGAGGCGTTCGTACCGGACCTGGGCAGGTTCCACTACGGGCAGGCAGTCGTCACCAACAATCTGGAAATTGATCGCGTTTGGATCGGCATTTCGAAGGTCGATCCCGTAAATCAGACCGTCGATAGTACGAACGCGATGATGACCGAATCCGGGATCAAACTGTTTCCGGTTCGCCTCAGGTATGCGTGGCCGTCCGAACTGGATCTCATGGCTCGGTTGGCTGGGATGCGGTTGAAGAACCGCTGGGGTGGTTGGGACAAGAGCTTGTTTGGCGTCGAGAGCAGAAACCATGTGACGGTCTATGAGCTACCGTCTGGCAAATGAGGCCGCGTTAGCCAGTCAGTTACGATTGGGCCTCTTTGGCGGCGAATTCGAGGAGCGGGCCATGCCGGCGCTTGTGGACGTCAATAAACTTCCGAACGACAAATTCGGCTACCGCATTTACGGCGTCATGGCGCACCTGCCGCTCCGGCAGGCTAATCAGGTCCGACGATTGCATCGCATGGTCGGGGCGCTCGATCTGGCAACCGAGCCTCATTGCTCGATCGACAACTTCTGGGGCCCCAAGAGTCTGGATGACGTTAAGGCCGCGCTCGGAAAAGTCACGAAATTCCACGTCCCGTTCGTCACTGAGATCGATTTCAAAGACCTGGACAAGGGAAAGTGGGGCGCGGCATTCGGACTGAGGAAAACGCCGGAACTGATGGCGTTGCAGCGAGATGTCATCGCGGCAGTGATGCCCCACACCCAGCGCATTTTCGACCCTGCGGGAGACTACTGGCCGCACACGACGGTGTTGCTTGATGCCAAGCCCGGTGAAATGGAAGGGATCGATGCGGCACTTGCTTCGATCAGTCTTGAGCCCAATTTCCCCGTCGAATCAATCGAGTTGATCGGGCGAGTCGGTCCCTCTCGTGGAGGCGATTACGTGATATTGGACTCGTTCAAGCTCCGCGGATAACCGGACGTTCCCGCGTCGAGAGAACCGCAAGCACCATGGGCCAGCGGTGGCAGCCTGGGTCCCACATACTCCGCCCCCTCAATGACGAGAATCTCGCTTCGAGCTGTCGGAATGCAGACCCTCATGCAAGGCCAGCAGGGATGGCGTAACGGCTATCGGCTGAGTCGCGAGCACCTCGCCATTTGCCAGCCTCCCTGCCTTCGGCTTTCCTTCGAATTCCACCGGAAACGGTCGAATACTCCGGCAAACTCGGTCCACGAGTGCCGTGACATCATCAATGCCAGGCATGTCGCAGAATCCACCCTTGGCGGTTACGTGCGCGGGCATCATCGAACGTCGAACCTTGACCGCGTCACGTATTGCCTGCACTTTGGCCTTCTGTTCGGGGTTGGCGAAGAGCACCGTAGAGTAGACCGC
>JACQUF010000176.1 GCA_016210435.1 Chloroflexota bacterium | reverse complement strand
GTCCACGGTTGCCCGTGGGTGCGTGCGGGAGAAAAAGACGCGGGCGGGATGAATGTCTACGTACTCGAGACCGCGCGGGAGCTCGCCCGGCGGGGCGCGCGCGTCGACGTCTACACGCGGCGACACGATCCGAAGGATCCCCAGATCGTCGAGCTCGGGCCGGGCGCGCGTGTCGTGCACCTCGATGCCGGGCCGGTCAGCGCCGAGAAGGAGGGCGTATTCGAGCACATACCCGAGTTCTGCACGGCGCTATCGAGATTCCATACCGCCGAAGGGATCGGATACGACATCGTCAGCAGTCATTACTGGCTCTCGGGCCTCGCCGGCGTGGAGCTGGCAAGGCGCTGGAGGGTGCCTCACGTCACGAGCTTCCATACCCTCGCGGAGGTAAAGCGGCGGGCTCGTCCAGGCGAACGGGAGCAGGCGGAACGGGCGCCGAACGAGAAGCGGATCGCAAAAGAGGTCGACCGCATCGTGGTGTGGTCGGAGCACGAAAGGCACGCCCTTGCCAACCTGTACGGGGCCGACCCGGGCAAGGTCGTGGTGATACCGCCGGGCGTCGATACCGTCAAGTTCCGGCCAATGAGCCGCGTGGAGTGCCGTGAGCGGCTCGGACTCAACAACGGGCGCGTCCTTCTCTACGTAGGGCGCCTCGAGCGGCTCAAAGGGGTCGACATTCTCTTTAGGGCAGTTGCCGACCTGGACGACGCCGATGACGTGCGCGTGGTGGTCATAGGCGGATGGGCAAACAGCCCCGAACTTGCGCGATTGAGGCGCGTTGCGGGCCAGCTCGGGATTGCAGAACGCGTCATGTTCCTTGGGTCGCTGCCCCAGGACCGTTTGCCCGAGTACTACAACGCCGCCGACATCTGCGTGTTGCCCTCGTTCTACGAGAGCTTCGGGCTCGCCGCGCTGGAAGCGGCGGCATGCGGGACTCCCGTGGTGGCGTCACGTGTCGGCGGGCTGCCGTCCATCGTGAAGGATGGGGAGACCGGGTATCTCGTGGCGTGGCGCTGTCCCGGGCCGTTCGTCGAAAGGCTCGAGATCCTGTTGCGCAACGAGTATCTGCGGAGACAGATGGGCGACGCCGCCCGGCGCCATGCCGAGGGCCTTTCGTGGCAGGATTCCGGCGGAAGGTTGTGCCAGCTGTTCAGCACGCTGGCAATGGCCGCCTGGCCGTATTAGGGGTGGGTTCCAGGGCCAAGGGCTGGCCGAGGGTAGGTTTGATCTCCCGGCCCTCTAACCTGGGCCCTCGAACCCTGGCCCCACGGAGGCTGTCGCAGCCCGAGTTCGTACCAGAACGTGCCGCCCCGTCGCGTGAACGCAAGGCGTTCGTAGAGATTGACGGCCAGTATGTTCTGGCTGTCCACCTCCAGGTCAACCTGGCCCGCGCCTGATTCAAAAAGGGCCCGCACTGCCCCGGATACGACGCTTTCGCCCAGCCCGAGCCTCCGGTACGACGGGTGAACACCCGTCATGTACACCGTGCCGATCAGCCCGTTCGCGTCGTGGTAGAGATGCGACCACGCGTATGCGACCGGTTTCTCTGCCTCGCATATGAAGTAGGCATTCGCAGGGCCGCGGCCAGGTAGTGCGAGCCGTGCCTCAACTTCTTCGGGCGTGTTCGCCGAATAGCCCCAGGTACCCGCAAAGACCGCATTCTGGAGGGCAGCCAAAGCGCTGGCCTCATCGGAGCGCAGCTGGCGTATCTCGTAGCCGCCATCGAGGCCCTTGCGCTCTGACGGTGCGACCTTGCAGATCATGCGGAGGAAGTGGCGGACGGGCGAAAATGCGAAACGCTGGAGCATCGCCCCGGATGCCTGGTCGCCCGCGGTCGCAGGCACATGGACCATCCTTGCCCCGATCGACCGCGCGCGCTCAAGGGCACGTGTCATGAGCGCTCGGCCGAGACCGCGCCTGCGCTGGTCCGGCGCAACGGCGATAGTCACAACGGCCCTTCCGATATCGAGCTCCGGATAGACGGATGAGTAGCCCGCCACGCCTCCCGAAACCTCGATCACGAAGACATTGCTGGTCGGCTTGACTCTAGGGAGCTTGAGTTCAGCATCGAAGTTCGCGAGATCGTGGCGCTCAGCCCGATGGCCGCGATCGCCGACGGCATGCATCAGATCGTGCAAGCCCGGTGCGTCGGTCCATCGGAAGGGCCTAACGAGATTAGTGGCGACTATCTGCGGCGCGGCTGTCATTTGGAGGATCTCGGGATGCGCGTCAGCGGGATGAAACGAGAAGTCTAACTCCAACATTTAGCAGATCCAACGCGGAAACGATAGGTTTGACCCCAGCTTCTGACGATGCTACGATTTCCGCCGTGCTCTGAAAGGGGCAAACGCTGGGAACGGGAGCAGTACCGGACAGGCGGGCATAAGAGAGCCGGCGGTTGGTGAGAGCCGGCGCCGCAGCCAACGGGAACTCGCCCGGGAGCGGCTGGTGCGAAAGCACGAAGTCCCAAACGGGACGAAGCGTCCCGATGAAATCGGGATCTTCTGATCGACGCAAGTAGTTCCAGACGGTCGCCACGTTAAGGCGCAGAGTGCCTCGATAGTCCGCTCGGGCGGAAATCGGGGAACGAAGGTGGTACCACGGGATAAGTCTCGTCCTTTGCGGGACGGGACTTTTTTGTTGTTCACGCAATTCCGGCTCGAGCGTGGAGGCAAGTCGATGAGGAAATCTGCGCCAACCCTAACTGGCGGCCAGGTCGTTTGCGAAAGCCTGCTGCGCGAGGGCGTCGAAGTCGTCTTTGGTCTGCCAGGCGGAGCGATTCTGCCACTCTACGGCACGCTCCCCCAGTATCCGCGGCTCCAGCACATCTTGGTCCGCCATGAACAGGGCGCCGCGCACGCCGCCGACGGG
>JACQUF010000161.1 GCA_016210435.1 Chloroflexota bacterium | reverse complement strand
TGGGCGATGATCGCCATGGCTGCGAGCGTCACTACCGTGCTAACGAACTCGTTCGCGGATCGGCTTGTGTCCATACCCCGCTTGTGGAAGTAGACAGCGCCTCGCCAGTCCTTGGCGGCGAATTCAAGTCGCGGCAGCGATATCAGCAGCGCCGGGTCGAGGATACTCGCCGCCAACAAGCTCTCGGATACCATAACGGTCCCGAATTCGGTCATCAGGCCATCGATCGAATAGTCTGCAGCCGAAAGATAGGCGGTGATTACGCCTGAACCGGCCAGCCATTGGGCGGCTGACCGGTATTCAAGAAGGTTCCACATCGACTGAGCGTTGTCCTTGCTCGCATCGATGACTTCTCGCATATCGGCGGTCCGGAGAGTGCGGACAACGTGATCGTTCGCTATCCACCACTCGCCTCCACGCCCAAACTGGTCGAACGCTGGAGGACTCAGGCAGCCGGCCCACGTGTGCCCCGGCCTTGTGGCAAAATGCGCCTCCGTGAACGGGAAAGTCTGGACCGGCCGATCATCGGCGGCTGAATCAAACCGATGCTCTGCTTTCGGACCGGGCGCGTCGTAGTCAATGGAACGGGGGGCGGACTTCGTGTCAATTGGGGATGCGATTCGGCGTAGCAGGGGTGGAGGATCGACTTCTCGACGCAAATTCACGCGGAGGCATTTTGTCGAACGCGCCATCACCCCGGAGAAAGCAAATACCAGGCGCCGTCTCGGACCAATCCAGGAGCTGAGTGAGCCCTCCGTGCGGCACGGAAGCCAAAACAGCAAAACTGCCCGAAGGAAAACCGAGGTCCGACAACGAGAGTTAATCCGCGTTGCCCGCAAAATCGTCGCATCGGACGGCATGGAAGGACTCACCATAGAATCGCTGGCTCGTTCCGTAGGCCTCACGGGCGGAGCAGTCTTCCGCCATTTCCCTGATAAACAGGCGATTCTTCTCGGCCTCATCGAAGACATCGACAGGAGTCTGGCGACTATCAGGAGCCGAGCGGCGGCGGCCAGTTCCGATCCGGTCGATAACCTGAGGGAGCTTGTGCGGGAGCACCTCTCCTCGGCCGAACGACGCCGTGGAGTGTCCTTTGTCGTCATCGCAGAGGTGCTGCGAAGCCGGGATCCTGAACTGCGAACAAGAATGAACGACGTAATGAAGCGCCATCTGGCCGAGGTCGAACGCCTGCTGGAGGACGCATTCCGTTCCCGCTTGATCAGGCGAGGCAACGCCCAGACTCAGGCGATCGCTTTGTTTGGCCTCGTACAGGGCGCGGTCACGCTCTGGAAGATTGGCTCGCACGGGGCTCGCCCCGGCGCGCTATTTGAATCCCTCTGGAGCCAGTACCTGAACGGGATCCGGCAGTCGATCAGGTGACCACCGAACCGCCAACTCGCAGGCCTCTGCCGTCATCGTCCCAAAAAGGAAGTGCGGAATGACCGCCTTACCCCCAGAACTTCCACCATCGCCGCCGGGAACCGCTTTCCTGATCCTGAGTCCTCGGGTCGGCCATCCCGTCTGACAGGTAGTTCAAGAACCGTTCAGCGGCGACTCGATCTTTCCCCGTCAGCTCCGGAATGACGGATTCCAGGGTCCCCCGTTCCTGCTCGGCGCGAGCTCGAGGAGGCTCGCTGGGAACTTCGCGATATGTACCTAGCAGTGCCATTTGCGTGCCCATCGGCAATCCTGCGAGGACGGAAGCGCGTGCTTTCACGTACCCCTTGCGCCGCTCCGGGGACAACTTGCCACCGGCATCCACAAGGTCACGTACCAACGCGGCGCGTATGGATGGGTCTTCCATAGCGCTCGATTTCAGATGATCACGCAGCCGGTCAGGTGGCTTGTTGCGTTCGCGTTGAGCCAGTCCGAACTTTCGCACGCTGCTCCAGCAGATCGGCCAAGAACTTACGCAACGCAGCCGGTGACTCGACCGCTGCGCGTGCGTGCGTCCCCCCGGTACCCACGCGCACCGAGTATCCGTGGGCGCCGACGCCTAGGAACAGATCTTCGTCGGTCTCATCGTCACCTGCTACCAGGACGAATTGGAATGGCCCCATCGCTTCCACGACAGCCGCGTACGCACGCCCCTTGTCGACGCCCTGCTCCCTGACTTCCACGATTCGTGCACCCACAACCACTTCCACCGGTGATTGCGCAAGCATCTGTTCCAGGAGCGACGTTAGTTGCAGCGCTTGCCAGGCGCCAAGGTCGGCCGGCGCCTCGCGGTAATGCCAGACGAGCGAGGTTTCCTTCTCCTCGATCCTGGCTCCAGGCGTGCGGGCCACATAATCGTTCATCACACGGATGACTCTGTCCTTCCATGCTGCGGGGCCCGAGTGTCGCAAGGGCGTCCACGTTGACGAGTCCATGTAGCGCAGCCAGGCACCATGCTCGGCGATTAGTGAAACGGGTTGCGCCCCAAACCACGCGTCCAACGTAACGCGGTCTCTTCCGCTGTTGATGAAGACTTGAACGTCCTCTAGCGTCCCGAGTTTCTCCAAAAGTTGCCGGATCTCTGCCGTGGGAACCGCGTCCTCGAACCTTGGGGTGAATTCACGAACCGTGCCGTCATAGTCGAGCACAATCAGCGCACGCGACGCTGCCGCGAACTCCGGTCCAATCGCCGCGCTCAGCACTTCCGGTTCCAGTAGCGGAGGACCGGCAAGAAGTCGCCCCTCAGCCGGCTCGGTAAGCGGACGCAAGAGATCGTCAGCCCAACGGTGAATGTCGTTTGCGGCGACGCGGCTGTGCATGGCACCCATTCGCTCGCGACTTACAGCCGGATCCATCCTGAGTGCTCGCTCCAGGTCCTCCGCGGTTCCTTCGACGTCCCAGGGGTTCACGCGGATGGCTTCACCGAGTTCGCTCGCAGCACCGGCGAATTCGCTCAGGACGAGGACGCCGTCCGAATCGTGACACGCCACGTACTCTTTTGCCACCAAGTTGAGGCCATCGCGAAGAGGGGTGACGATGCAGACGTCCGCCAGCCGGTACAGCGCCGCGAGCTCCTCCTGGGACACAGATCCGTATTGGTAGTGAATCGGTACCTGGCCTGGAGCGCCGAACAACCCGTTGATTTCTCCAACCAGGCGCTCGACTTCGTCCTTCTGCTCCCGGTACGACTCTATGCCCCGACGTGTTGGTACAGCCACTTGAACCATCACCGCACGGCCACGCCACTCATCAACGGTTTCGAGAAGGCGCCGGAAGGCCGCGAGCTTTAGCGGCAGGCCTTTTGTGTAATCCAGCCTGTCGACGCCCAGGATGACTTTCCGCCCGCGAAAGGTCTTCCGGAGGGTCTTCAACCGGCGATCAACGCGCCGCGAATAGGCGACATTCCGAAGGCCCTTCACGTCCACGCCCATCGCCTGCGCGTGAATGCGGACCTGACGATTCTCGACACGCACCACCCCGTCTCGAGCCTCCAGGCCTAGGAAGCGTCGCAGACTGTTGGTCAAGTTTTGCGCGTAGTCGTAGGTATGGACTCCGATCAGATCGGCGCCGAGCAGCCCTCGCAGGATTTCTTCCCGCTGGGGCAAAACCCGAAACACCTCGGCAGACGGAAAAGGGATGTGCAAGAAAAAACCAATCCGGGCGTCCGGCAGGCGCTCTCTCAGCATCCGCGGCAACAACATCAGTTGGTAATCATGAACCCAGACCGGTTGGTCCTTCTTCCTGGCCCGGGCCGCGACTTCGTCAGCGAACCGTTCGTTGGCCGCGTGGTAGGCTCGATAGGCTTCCGGTCTGAATACACATCGATCAATCAGGTAGTGAAAAAGCGGCCAGATCGCGGAATTCGCGTAACCGAGGTAGTAGCTCCGATACTCAGACGCCGATAACGGGACTGGAATCAGCCGCTTCCTGATCAATGCGCGTCTCACTTTGGAAGTTGGCTCTTCACCTGGATAGCCGACCCATTGTCCGCCGCGCTTGTGCACAGGGCGCAGCCCGGCTACCAGACCGCCATCACTCTGGACAAATGCCTGTTCGCCCGTGCGCGACTGACGTATGGTGATCGGAAGGCGATTCGAAACCAGGATCAGTCCATTCATTGCCCCCTCCTTTCGGCGTCGCTATTGGCGGTCGGTATCAAACCGAACGGAATTGCCTGCACCGACCACGATACCCGTGTTGTTCGCGGTATCGTATAGTAAGTACTTGATTACTTACTATTCGTCGTCGGGCAGCTGGAGCACCTCGCCCGCACCCATGGATGCGGATCGCCCAATACCGACAGAGTCCGACCGCCTGTGACCCTCCACTCGGCGGCGGCTGTCCCCTGGGCGACGCCCAGTCTGCCCGGCGGCCAGCCCGCGCTGCTCTGCCCTCCCGACCGTCACTCGCAAGAAGCCAGCCCGCCGGGCGGCGGCAGCAATCAAGGATCGACGTTCCAGATCCTGGTCTGAGGCTGAAACGCGGCCCACGCGAACCAGAAATGGTTGCCATGGATCACCGGCAGGAGGGCTCTGCCTTTGAACGGACCGCCAGTGGCTAGTCCGGCAATGTTCCACGTGCTGCCCGTCTCGTCGTCCGTGATGTTGCCTCCAGCCACCGTGAACGTCAATCGCTGACCGTCGCCATACACTCGAGGCCGATCGCCACGCCATAAACAGAATCGGAGCGGCTATTACCAATCCGACTATGGGGTCGGCGATCGGAAACCCCAGGGCAATGCCAATCGCCCCGCCGCCCACCGCCAGGGATGTCAGCCCGTCCGCCCTCGCGTGCCTGGCGCTCGCCACGAGCGCGGCCGACCCCGTCCTACGCCCGACGCGCATCTTGTAGATGGCCACGGCCGGATGGCATGGCGCGTGCCAGACCGCGCTCACCCACCTGTCCCT
>JACQUF010000171.1 GCA_016210435.1 Chloroflexota bacterium | reverse complement strand
TCCTCGTGCTTGAAATAGACGAAAACTTCCTTACACCCGTCCGTCCGTTCCTTGACGGTCTTCGCCCACTCCTGGATATCCGTCTCCTGATATCCCTCGTCGCGCAGCCGGAAATAGGCGTGGCTGGAGGTCACTTCGACCGGAATCTTGATCTTCTCGCCGTCGGCCACGCATAGCGCAACGTCGTTTTTCCGCAACAGGTCGAGGACGTCGTCGGACAGCCACGACGCGTGGCGGAATTCAAACGCGACTTTCAGGTCGTCGCCGAGCTCATCGATGAACGCCGCAAGCACTGGCAGGTCTTTCCGGAAGATCGGCGGGAGCTGGAACAGCAGGGTTCCGAGCTTTGGGCCGAGCACCCTCGCTCGAGCGAGGAACGTGCGGGTCAGCTCGCTGCAGTTCTGGAGCCGGGCATCGTGTGTGATGCGCCTGGACGCCTTGAGCGTGAAGGTGAAGTTCTCAGGAGAGCCTTTCGCCCACTCGGCCACGACCTTCTCCGAAGGAAGCCGGTAGAACGAGTAATTGATCTCGACTGTGTCGAAGCGCGCCGAGTAGTAGGCGAGCATGTCGTCGGTACGCATGTCGGAGGGATAGAACGAACCCCGCCATTCGGGGTAGTTGTATCCGGATGTCCCTACGTGGATCATCGCAGCCGGCCTCCCATCCGCCGCGATCTTCTCAGATTCGCATCATGATTGCGCGCGATCTCTACCATGCAGGAGAGATCAACCACATCCGATCGTTGCTCCAGAAGAAAGACAGGTGGCTCTATGACCACGCGGACGCGTAACGACCAGCTGTTCCAGACCTACGTGGTCGGGAGTCTGCCGAGGCCGCGCTGGGTGAGGGATGTGATCGAGGACCGGCGTGACGGCCGCCTCAGCACGCAGGACGCCGACCGCCTGCTCGATTCCGCGATACCGTCGGCGATAGCCATGCAGGAGCGCGCTGGCCTCACGTACGTCTCCGACGGCGAATGGAGACGCGAAAGCTACATCAAGGTCTTCAGCGAACACGTCGACGGATTCAAGCTCGAGGCGGTGCCAAGCGTCTCGCGGGTCGTCAAGGAGCCGGCGGTGGTGAATCCGCTGCGCCAGAGGAGCCCACTTGCTGCCGATGCGGCCCGGTTCCTCGTCAAGGCGACCAGCCAGAAGTCGATCGTGGCGATTCCGTCGCCTTATATCCTCGGCTGGCGCACGTGGCACGCCGAGTACTCAAAGACCGCGTACCCCACGCGGGAGGAGTACATGGAAGCGTGCGTGCCGATCCTGCAGAGCGAAATGCGTGCCCTCGCCGACGCGGGCGTCGACCATATCCAGATCGACGAACCATGGCTGTTGATGCTGGTGGATCCCGAGCACCGGAAGCGGATCGGCGCCACCGACATGGAGAAGCAGATCGAGCTCTGCGTGAAGATGGTCAACGCTGTCACCGAGGCGGCCGGTGACGTGCCGACTTCGATGCACCTCTGCCACGCGCACTTCAATCGGCAACGGTATTCAGAGGGCGGTTATGAGCCCATCATCGACGCCCTGGGCGAGATCAAGGTCAAGCGGTTTGCGATGGAGTTCGCTGCGCCGCAGTCTCACGGCGTGGACGTCCTCGCGCGGTTTCCGAAGAGCAAGATCCTCGGGCTGGGCGTAATCGATCACTGCGACGCGCAGGTCGAAGACCCTTCGACAGTTGTCGCCAGGGTCGAAGCCGCGCTCAAGTATGTCCCGCCGGCGCGCGTAACGCTCAATCCTGACTGCGGCTTCTCGCCGAGCACTCAGAATCCGATGAACTTCGACGAGGCGTACCTGAAGCTCGCGTCGATGTGCAAAGCGGCAGAGATCCTGCGCGAACGGCACGGTCGCTAGGGCCACGCTCTTAAAATCTTCCACACCAGCTCGGAGGACCTTCGCATTGAGGCTCGTAGCCACATGAAACTCGCCGGGCGCGTCGCGATAGTGACCGGGGCCGGGCGTGGCATCGGAAAAGCGATCGCGGCCGCGCTGGCGCAGGAAGGGGCCAGCGTCGTGGCCATCGCCCGCTCTCCAGAACAGATCGAGGCTACCGCCCGCGATCTCAACGCTGGCGGGGGCCGGGCGATCGCAATCCGGACCGATGTATCGGATGAAGCAAGCGTCCAGCAGATGGTCGATGCGACAGTCCGGCAGTTCGGCGGTATCGACATCCTCGTCAACAACGCCGCCGTAAATCTGCCTCATATCGATGTCGTCGACATGGACCCCGCCGAGTGGCGAAAGGTAGTTGATGTCAATCTGACCGGGCCGTTTCTGTGTGCTCGCGCTGTGATCCCGCACATGATCAAGCGACGCGGTGGCCGGATCATCAACATATCGAGCATCGGCGGGAGGCATGGCGCAAAGGGGCGGGGACCCTACCGGGCCGCCAAGGCCGGCCTCATCAACCTCACGGAGACCCTGGCTGCCGAATGCTGGCCGCACGGGATAAACGTGAACTGCATCTGCCCGGGCGGCGTCGATACGGACATGCTGCGGGAGATCTCAGGCGAGCCTCCGCGGGGGCTGCTCATGAAACCGGAACAGATCGCCAGCGTGGTGCTGTTCCTCGCCAGCGACGAGTCGTCCGCAATTACGGGCACTGCGATCGACGCGTTTGGGCCGACGAACCCGCTGTTCCGCTAGCACGCGGTCCAGCTGACGCGAGGGGGCTATTCTGGGCTATCCCCGGGAGTAGAGCCAGCCCGCTCGCCGAGCTCCGGGATGCTCCTTTTGCCAGATCGCCAAACTGCCATCGCTGCTGATATCACGGGTTCTTAACTCGTGAGATCACGTTTGATATCACTTCGGCAACTCTGGAAGAAACCAGTCATCCCTTGTCGGACGCCCCGAACCGGACTGGCAGCCTAACAGCGGGAGATGTCGCCACATCTGGAAGGACGGGACGGTCTGGTGACGACTCCCTTAATCGGCTTAAGCGGCCGGTAGCTAACTACGCGGGGCTGCCCCGGAACTGGTACGAGAACGCCGGTCGGGGG
>JACQUF010000170.1 GCA_016210435.1 Chloroflexota bacterium | reverse complement strand
GTAACCTGCTGACAGGGTCGCCAGTTGATTTTAGAGAACAGGCAGCTCAGGGTCGGCCTTCGCGCTCCTCGGAAAGCGCTGGCGGTCCACCGGGCCGCGCTTTCGGGTCCCCGATAAACGAAATCTCCACACAGGGCATCCGGTCCAGGACCCTCCGGGCAAGCGCGAACGGCCCCCACCAGGGGAGCCGGAGTGCACGGTTGCATCGCACCGCACCAAGGAACAGCTGGATCTGCCACCGGGGGTAACCCGGCCGCCTCGCCCAGCGCTCGATGTACTTGAGAATGTATGGCAGCCGCTCTTTGCGATTTCTGATCACGCGGGCCCGGGCGGGTATGTCCCACCAGCTGTCGCCCTCGACCGTGTGAATCGTCAGCTCAGGCCTGCGGGCCATCGACGCCACCCAGTCCCGCTTGCCCGGGTAACCGGAGAAGACCAGGCCGTCGCCGCCGCTCCAGTAGTAAGTCATCTCGACGGTCCGGGGCTGGCCGTTCTTCCGGACCACGGTCGCCCGGATATAGAAGCTGGTGTCCAGTATCTTGCGGACTTCCTCGTTGAGCACAGGCATACCGGGAAGAATAGCAGTCGTAGAATCTGAAGGATGCCCGCTGACATTGATAAAGCGGAGACGCTAACCTCGTCCGCCGCCGCCCGAAAAACCCATGTAGCTTCTCCCCCCGCCCGCCGGGAACGGCGCCGCATCCGCGACACCCTCGCCATCCCGGCCTACAGGCGGCTCTGGTCCATAGGTGCGCTCATCACAACCGTGCGCTGGCTGGAAATGCTCGCGCTCGGATTCTTCGTGTTCGAGCTGACTCAGAACGAGTTCCTGACCGCGCTTGTATTCACGCTCCGCATGGCCCCAATGCTGCTCTTCGGGATCGTGACGGGGTTCATTGCCGACCATGTCCTGCGCAAGGTCCTGCTCCTCTCATCGCTCGCGGCTTCAGGCGCCATTTCCGGCCTGATGGGCCTGCTCGTCCTGTCAGGTCGCGTCGAGTTCTGGCACATCGCCGTCGCGACGTTCCTGGCAGGCATCTTCTGGGCCTTCGACATGCCGGTGCGACGCCCTCTTGTGGCTGAGGCGGTCGGTACGGACAAAGTCGGCGTGGCAATGGGGGTTGAATCGACGACGATGCAGGCGACCCGCATGGTCGGGCCGCTCCTCGGCGGGGTGTTCGTCGCGTCCATCGGCATGCAGGGCGTCTACTTCATCGGCGCAGCATTGCAGGCGATAGCCCTGGTAATCGCACTTCGAGTAGCGACCAGCGGGATGAAGTCCGATCTGGGCCGCGTCAAAGTGTTCGCCAACCTCCGGGAAGGCTTCCGGTACGTGCGGTCGAGCCGGCTCATCATCGCGACGCTGGCAGTGACCATGTTTGTGAATCTCTGGGGATTCTCCTACTCGAGCCAGCTGCCGGTGATCGCAAAAGTGGAGCTAGGCGTTGGCGCCGTTGCGCTCGGAATCCTCGGCTCGATGGAAGGGCTGGGCGGGTTCCTCGGCGCACTCGCGATCTCGGCATGGGCGACGCCCCGGACCTACACGCGGATCTATCTTTACGGCTCGTTCCTTTTCATCGGCGCGGTGCTACTGTTCGCACTCTCGAAGTGGTATCCGCTTTCGGTCGCGATCCTCTTCGCGGGCGGGTTTGGAATGGCCGCGTTCGGCAGCATGCAGAGCACGCTGATGCTCACCTCAACTGCCCCCGAAATGCGCGGCCGCATCATGGGCGTGCTTGTCGTGTGCATCGGGGCCGGACCGATTGGCTCGCTTCATGTGGGCCTGCTCGCCGGTCTCTTCGGCGCCCCGTTCGCGCTCATCGTCATCGCGCTGGAAGGGTTGGCCGCATTGACTCTCGCGACCGCGCTCTGGCCGGAGTTGAGGCGTGGCATCCCGCCCCGGCCCGCACCCATCACCGTGACTGCTCTCAACCCGGCTTCCTGATCGAGTTGGAGTATTCTTTCGTGAAACGTCCGCCTGGGAGGTAAATTCGTATGCCGCCGCTGACCGCACAACAGCTGGAACGATTCGACCGCCAAGGCTATCTCTTCTTCCCGAATCTCCTGGACCCCGAACGAGACCTCAAGCCGATCATCGAGGAATACCACGGAGTGCTCGACCAGCTCGCCGCCGAGATGTACGCGAAAGAGGAGATCTCCTCACAGTATGAAGAACTGCCGTTTGAACAGCGGCTGATCAAGATCTATCAGGAGACGGGCAAGGTCCAGGCGCAATATTTCGATTTCCATCTCCCACCGCATCAGACGAAGAAGGACACCCCCGGATGGTGGGGACCCGCGGTATTCAACGCCTTGCGGAACGACAAGATCCTCGATGTGATCGAGTCCTTGATCGGGGGGGAGATCTACTCGAATCCAATCCAACACGTCCGCATGAAGCCACCCGAGCACCTCACGCCTATCGATCCCAAGACTGGACTACCGCAGATCGCGGCGACCCCCTGGCACCAGGACAACGGCGTCGGCACTCCCGAAGTGGACAATACCGAAATGATCACGGTGTGGTTCCCGCTGAAGGACGCCACCGTGGAAAACGGCTGCCTTGAAATCCTGCCAGGAAGTCACCGCCAGGGATTGCTTGTGCACTGCCCAACCGGGAAGAAGAACAAGCTTGCCGGCCTGGGCATCCCAGAAGATCAATTTCCGGTGGACGAGATGATGCCGATGCCGATGAAAGCCGGGGGCGCCCTCGTATTCGGTCGCCGGCTGATCCACGGCTCACTCGCAAACAAGAGCAACGAGGTGCGCTGGAGCTTCGACCTTCGCTATAACCCCGTGGGGCAGGCGACCGGCCGTGACTCCTTGCCGGGGTTCATCGCACGGAGCAGGAAGAACCCGTCATCGGGGCTCCGGGACTGGCGGGCCTGGCGACAGATGTGGCACGACTGCAGGGAGCGGCTCGCCGAACACCCGGTGGCGACCTATAACCGCTGGAACGCCGAAGACCCCGTCTGCGCCTAGCCGGAGCCCCGCCCTCGCAGGGGCGTGTGAGTGGCGCCGCGCCTGTCTGGTCTCCTGGTCGGCGACGAGATCCGCGGTCAATTCCGGCGGCCATCTGGTGGAAAAGGTACCGCGCCGACGATTGCGCCAGTGGCGTCCAGAGCACTCGACGGCGCTGATCACCGCGGGTGATACTTTCGGCGTGGAAACCTCGGAGAAGATTGCATCTGATGCCGGGCCCGAGATGTGGCGTGCATTCGTTGCTCTCGACCTGCCCGAGGTTATCAGGCGTAAGCTCACCGCACTGAAATACAAGATGCCGCCCGGACCCGCGAGCGCTCTCAGATGGCTGGAACCGCACGGGATCCATTTGACGATCCGATTTCTGGGCGACATCGATCCAAACCGTGTACCCGAGATCAGCGAAAGGTTGAATCTGGCAGCGCTTCAGTCGACGCCATTCATGCTCGAATTGGCCGCGACCGGAATTTTTCCGTCAAGCCAGAGACCGAACGTATTCTGGGTTGGCCTCGCGGGTGAGATTCAGCGACTGAGCCAGTTTCAGGGCCGCGTCGAAGGGGCGCTCAGCGCTGCGGGATTCGAGCCAGACGAGCGCGGATTCCACCCGCATCTCACGATTGCGAGGATCTCCAAGCGGGCGAGGCCACGCGAGGCCCGAGCCGCCGCGGAGGCGTTCGCGAAGCTCACGATTGAACCAGGCGCGCGCTTCAAGGTTGAATCGTTGACCTTTTTCCGAAGCCACCTGCTCGAAAGCGGTCCTCGTTACGAGGCGCTGTCTATCGCGCCGCTCGGCTAGGAAATAGGTCCCGCTCGAACCCCACTGGCGCAGGGACCAGCCGCGTCAGTGCGATCCGGCTGAATACCAGCTTCTGGATCCATAAGGGCGACCTCTCCAGCAGCTTGAGCGGTGGCGGTGCGGCCTTGATCTCGGCTTCGTAGCACCGCGCCGCCTCCCTGCGGAGTGCGACATGGCGTCGCACGCCTATCAACGCCGTCTTGCCTCTTGTGTTCTGGACGATTTGCTCGAG
>JACQUF010000019.1 GCA_016210435.1 Chloroflexota bacterium | reverse complement strand
GCATGGTACGAAGGGTCGATGTAGTCGGGCCCGGCCTTGAATGCCTGGACCCTGTAACCGCGACGGCGCAATGATCCGATCAGCGCGAGGGTGACCGTGGTCTTTCCCACGCCGCTCGCGGTCCCCGCGATGACTATTCCGCGCTTCAAGAGGACACCCTAGGCCGGATACGCCTGGAAACCTCCGACGTACGTCGCGAGGTCCGGTGGCGAGCCGATGACAGGCCGCGATTTGACAGCGACCCCGCGCGGCACCTTCGGCAGCGCGGCCCCCGGATGGACCGCCTTCGCCAGTACTTCGAGCCCATCAGCGACACGCGGGCCGGGCCGTGTCAGGAGCGCCGAGTCGACTACGAAAACCTTGCCGGCGCGCACCGCTTCGAGTTGCCACCAGCTGGGCAGCGACACGAGCGAGGCGAGCTCCCTCAGCGTCTTTCCGACCGGGTACGAGCACGGCGCCAGGATGATCACTTCCGGGTCAGTGTTCAGGATGCGTTGCCACGACACCCGGATCGAGGACTCTCCCGGCCCGTTCAGCGTGTCCGTGCCTCCTGCCAATCCGACCAGTTCAGGGAACCAGTGCCCCCCGGCCGCGATCGGGTCCAACCACTCGAGCTGGCAGACCCGCGGGCGGCGGAGGCCGCTTACGGCCCGCTCGACGGTCTGGATGCGCTCCTTCAGGCCGTCCACGAGCGTCCGCGCCGGGCCTTCCGCGCCGGCCGCCGCTCCGACAGTAGTGATCGTCTCGAGGATCCCCGCGACCCCCTGCGGCGCCAGGTATATGAGCGAGGGACGCGGCTCGAAATCCGATATGGCATCCTCGACGACTGCGCAGTTGACGTCGCAGACGCGGCAGAGGTTCTGGGTCAGGATCAGGTCTGGCTTCTCGCGCTGCAGCCAGCTGATGTCGAGCTGGTAGGTGCCGTGACCTGATGCGTCGAGCTCCCGGGTCGCCTCGTGAATTGCACCCGCTGTCATAGCGGCCGTGTCCACCCGAGGGCGGCTGACGATCGCGCGCGTCGACGCCTCAGGCGGGTAGTCGCAGTAGTAGGTGACCCCCGCGACCCGGTCCCCTAACCCGAGGGCAAACAGGATCTCAGTCCCGCTCGGAAGCAGCGAGCAGATTTTCATCGAGGCTCGCCCTTACCCACTGCCCGGCCGTCGTAAGAGGCACTGGTGCGGGGACGGGTACCGATCGGAAGCGCCACAGGCGTACCGGCCATCGGATGCGGCATCACTACCACTTCTGTACCGAATACCTCGGAAAGCAGGTCTGCGCGCAGCACTTCCGCCGGTGTCCCTGCCGCCCTGATCCGGCCGCCGGCGAGCACAACCAGCCGGTCGAAGTATTGTGCTGCCAGCGTGACGTCGTGCATAGCGCAGACCACCGTCAGTCCGCGTTCGTAGCGGACGCGGCTGATCGTGTCCATCACCTCGACCTGGTATCTGAGGTCGAGATGTGCCGTCGGCTCGTCCAGCACGAGGACTTCCGGCTCCTGGGCGAGCGCGCGGGCGATGAAGACCCGCTGACGCTCGCCTCCCGACAGCGACTTCAACGGTCGGTCCGCAAATTGCTCGGTGTCGGTGAGGCTCATTGCTGCCAGCGCGGTTTCGAAGTCGCGCCTGCCCTCCCACTGCAGCAGCCGGAGGTGCGGGTTGCGCCCCATCAGCACCACGTCGAGCGCCCTGAACCCGTCCGGGACGGTGGGGTTTTGGGGGACAGCGGCGACTATCCGGGCGCGCTCGTTCGGCCCCATACCGCGCACGTCGTTGCCGTTGATCAATACAGCGCCTTCGTCGCCCCTGAGGATGCCCGAGCCTATCCGAAGCAGCGTCGACTTGCCAGCGCCGTTGGGTCCCACGATGCCCACGGCTTCCCCTCGCCGAACGGTCAGGCTGATCTCGCTCAGCGCCGCCACGCCGCGATAGGCATGAGAGACCCCGCTGAGTTGGAGGGCCGCAGTCATCGGGCGTGTCTCCCGAGCCGGACCAGCAGGTAGATGAAGAACGGCGCGCCGCAGAAGGCCGTGACCACACCCACCGGCAGTTCGCTGGGGCGGGCAACCGTGCGCGCCGCAAGGTCCGCAAGGATCAGGAACCCGGCCCCCATTGCCATTGCCATCGGGAGGAGCGTCCGGTGGTCGTGTCCCCACAGGAGGCGGGCGGCGTGCGGGGCGACGAGCCCCACGAACCCGATGAGGCCGCTCACGGAAACCGCGGCCGCGGTGCTGAGGGTGGCCAGTACCACCAGGACCAGCTTTGTCCGCTCTACATCGACGCCGACTTGCGCTGCCTCCTCCTCGCCGAGCTGAAGGACATTCAGGATGCGCGAGTACAGGAACATGCCCGCAATGCCCACCGCGAGATACGGCAAGATAGTTCCGGCGGTGAGCCAGCGGGCGCCCACGAAGCCGCCAAGAAGCCATCCAAGCAGCGGCCGTACGTCCGGGTTTGCCCTGATCATCAGCAGGCTGGTCATGGCGCCGGCTATGGAGGCCACCGCGACGCCGGCCAGCACCAGGGTCGTGAGCGGAATGCCGCCGGAGCGACGGGCGATCGCGTAGGCGATCGCGACCGCGCCGATCGCGCCCGCAAAGGCCGCGATCGGCAAGATACTGATCCCCCAATAGCTGACCGGGCCTCCGCTGACCAGAACGACCGTCGCACCCAGCCCTGCGCCCGCCGCGACGCCGATCAGGTACGGGTCAGCGAGCGGGTTGCGGAACAGCCCCTGGTAGGTAGCGCCCGAAGCTGCGA
The DNA here is from genome assembly GCA_016210435.1 of Chloroflexota bacterium. Classification (GTDB taxonomy): domain Bacteria; phylum Chloroflexota; class Dehalococcoidia; order Lucifugimonadales; family Lucifugimonadaceae; genus VGZT01. The sequence goes on along the minus strand of JACQUF010000019.1, from coordinate 3,733 downwards.
GCGCCGCGCCCACGATGCCGGCCAGCACCACCCGGGGAAGTCGCAGTTCCCATACAATCGTCTCCCAGCTTTCCGGCCAGGCTCGTTCCGTCTCGATCCAGGGAATGTGGTCCGCGACGATCGAGGCCACGGTGCCGGGTGGGATATTGACGGCGCCTAGCCCGGCGGCAACTACGCCAATGACGGCCACCGCCGCGGCTGCAACAGCCAGCCGCGGCCATGGGTATGCCACCGACAACGCACGGCTCGGCCCTGCCAGTCCCGGGCGGGGTACTTCGATCTCCATGCGAGCCATCGCTCTCTACCGGAACTTGTCCGGGTACACGCACCTGGCGATCGCCGTGATTCCTTCGAGTAGGCGCGGCCCCGGAACGCTGACCAGGGCGCCGTCGAACTCGCACAGGCGGCCTTCCTTCACCGCGGGCACGCTGGCGAAGGCGGGGTCGTTCTTGAACTGGTCTGATCCACCTTCGTACGTGCTCACGATTACTGCAGGTGCCCGCGTAACCACCTCTTCCGCACTCACCTGTCTTGCCCCCGGCACGTCGGAGAACACGTTCTTCGCCTTGAGGAGTTTGAAAACCTCGTCGGCCAGGGAACCCGATCCGAGCGTCCAAAGCATTGGTGAGGCGTCGACGTAGACGCGCGGGCCATCCTGCACATCCTTTACCCGGTCCGCGACCGACTGAAGCCCGGCACGGAATTCGCCCGCGACCTTCTCCCCGGCTTCGGGCCGCCCAACGATGTCGCCCCACATTTCCATGTGGCCAGCTACGCGGTCGAAGGTGGATGGCGACTTCAGGTAGAGCACGGGCGCCCCGAGTTTTCCGAGCTCCGGGACAAAGCGGTCGAAGAAGATGTAGATCAGGTCTGGCTTGAGCGCAGCGATCTGCTCGAAGTTCAGGTTGAAGGCATCGCCGATCTTTGGGATGTCCTTCGTCTCCGGCGGATAGTTCACGAAGGTGTGGGTGCCAGCGACCCGTCTCCCTTCGCCCAGGGCAAACAGGATCTCGACGGCCGCTGAATCGATCGCGACGATCCGCTCCGGGGGCTTCTGCAAAGTGACCTGAGCACCGTTGCTGCCGGTCGCCGTCAGCGGAAAGAGACTCGGTGTCGGCGTGGGAGGCACCGGTGTTGGCGTGGGCGAAGGGGCAGGCATGGGCGTAGCAGTCGGCACCGGCGCGGGCGTGGACGTCGGGACGGCGCTCGGTGACGGCGCGGGCGTGCGGCTGCAGGCCAGTAATACCGCGACCATCGCGAGCACAAAGAACAGGGCGGGAAGGATCCGCTTCATCTCGATATCCTCGTCGCTTGTGCCGGTGATGCGCCGGCCGTTACCAGAAGAACGGCGTCGGCAACAAAAAACCCTGGTGCTACTCAGGCCAGGGTCTTCGACGAAGATTCTGCGTGACCGGCGACTCGAGAAAGGCTAGCCGCTGCCGGACCACGGGAACCACCCTGTGTGACGCAGAGTAGAGCCCCGCGCTCCTGGGCAGGTCTCCTGACTTGCGGCTCTGGCGCTGCAGGCGCCTTCCCGTCCCGTCCGTGGGGACAGTGGCTTCGTGCCGGCGAGCTCGCCGCTTACAGTGGCGCAACCGTGGCGGATTTGCACCGCCTTCCCATTTCAACCCGTTGGGGTACCCAGGGCGCCGTATTCGATTTTTCGTGCCGTCCTTTCGGACGGGCTGGATTATAACTGACGGCGCTGGGACTGCCGCGCCTTCTGATGCTTTGCGCGCCCTGCCCCGTTCGCTGCTCGTGCCCTGTTCGGCACGACGTACACGCAGCACTCGGCTCCCCCGGTGATGCACCTTTCGAGTGAGACCGGCGAGCGCAGTATCGTCGACAGGATTGCGGCGTCATACCCGCAAACTGCCTGCGTCGTCAGAGCAACTGACCGGAAGGGACAATTGGCGAGTGTGATCCTGAGCCCTTCCGCGGTGGTACTGATTTCGGGGTCAAAATTCCGGTCTCGCAGGGCCTGAACGGCTGCGTGCACTGGCGCGCGTCCGTTGGATTCCCGGTACTGACCGGCGACGCGCTTTCCCAGCTTGGTGATCGTGTCGGCAAGGATGCGGCTTCCATCCAGGCCCGAAACCTCGGCCGCCGGCATTTTGCCCAATTCGACGATCAGATTTGAGAGCAACGCGTCATAGCCCTTCGGGCGCGAGGCATGGCCGCGTTCGGTAAGGGAGAAGCAGTGTTCGGGCCGGCCGGCGCCTCTACGAGCTTCCGTGTAGGTCACCAGGCCGTCCCGCTGCAGGATGTCCATGTGCCTGCGCACGGTAGCCGGCGCCAGGCCAAGGGCGCGTGCCAGCCCGGCAACCGTGTCGCTGCGCCGCCGCTGAATGAGCTGCAAAATCTGTTCGCGCGTGGACCCCATGGACAGCTCTTCGAATGCTCCGATAGCGGGAGGCGCCGACCTCGTCGTCGCTGGCCGCAAAGGATCGGCTGTGATGTCGGACGAGAATATAGGACGCTCCGGTTAGCGAGTCAATCGGTTTACTTGCTTGCAAAGATTAAACAGCATTCTATGCGCGAAAACCTTGCGAATTGATAGCTGTTGCAGCTAGAATTAAAGTCTTATGGCAACACGGACCAGGCATCAAACCAGACGTATCGCAGCGCCCCCGGCATCCCGGGCGGTTGCGCGTAGCCAGACCCGGCGCGTTACTCGCTCGTCGGCTCCCGTTGGTCGCCCCCCGGCCAGAAGCGGGAAACGGGCCCTTCCGAGCGGCCCGCGGCGCTCCGCAGAAACGCGGCGTCCTCGGACGCCCGCTCGCGCGCCTGAGCCGGTCGCAGCCGGCGAATGCATACACCACTGGTCGATCGAACCGCCCAACGGCCCGACAAGTCGCGGACGGTGCAAGCTGTGCGGCGAGGCGAAAGACTTCCGCAATTCCCTCGACATCACCTACTGGGACACGCAGCGACACGGAATGAGCGCGTCAGAACGCCGCTCGTACCTCGCCGGGATGGCTCGGAAGAAGCAAGCGTAACCGCGGCGGCTAACGAAACAGGTCCCTGTCCGGCGGCCGCTTGAGCGGCGAGGAACCTGCGTCCGATGGTTTCCATCGGTACCCCCGGATGATCGCGGCGGGAGTGCCGCCAGTCTCGCCGGTTACAAGCTGGGCGGCCGACGCCAGTTCGTCCGCGACTGCGACCATGGAGGTCCTCATCTGACGGCCGCGGTCATCCGGCAGCCCTCGCAGGTCGTCGATCGCGGCCAGCCCTGCTACTCCGATCGCAACGTTGACGCTGCCTTCCCTCCATGGCCTCCCGAACGAGTCGGAGACGATGACAGCCACCACCCGGGAGGTCCGTTTCTGAATCGCGTTCCAAAGCCGGCGCGCCGATTCATCTGGGTCCCGCGGCAGGATGGTTACGATATCGTCTCCCGCCGCATTCGAAGCATCGACGCCCGCGTTCGCACATATGAAGCCGTGCCGCGTCTCAGCGATCAGGACCCCGTGCCCCATGCGCACGATGCGAGTGCTCTCCTGGAGCACGGTTTCGACGACCCTCGGGTCCTTTCCGGTCTGTTCGGCCAGCATGGTCGCGAATACCGATGGCACAACGTTCCGGAGATCGACAAGGGCTCCTTCGGACTTGGACACGGCCTTCTGTGCCACAACGAGCACATCGTGCTCCTGAACTGCGTTACCGGACCTGGCGAGCCCATCGAGGATCAGGCCCGCGAGATCGTCGCCGGGGTGGATAGCACGTATTCCCT
>JACQUF010000180.1 GCA_016210435.1 Chloroflexota bacterium | reverse complement strand
TTCCTGAACCGTGCAATCAGCTTCACAAGCATCCCGAGGGTTATCAAGTCGACCCTGGCCGCGCACAAGCCGATCGAGTACCCCACCCTGGATGAAGTGATCGATGCCGCCGGGTGGGCCTCGTCCTACGCGCGCTCGCTGGCCGGGGGTCGCGCGGCACGATGACGGCCGTTTACGGCGTACTGACCTTCCTGGCAGTCCTCGGGCCGCTGGTAATCCTGCACGAGCTCGGCCATTACATCGCCGCAAGACTCGCCAAAGTCAAGGTCATCGAATTCGGGTTTGGCTTCCCGCCGCGCGCGTTTGGTCTGTGGACCGGCCGCACGCGCGTGAAGATCGACGATCAGACCTGGTTTGACGAACCGCTGAAGCCTGCCGCGCTGCCGATCGGCAAGCAGGTCGCGATCGTCACGGTGAAGGACGCCGCGGGCGAACTCGTTGCCCGCCATGTCTCGCTGGACAAGAACAAGCCGCGTGGCGCCGCCGGCCTCATCTCCGGCAAGCTGCGCGCTGTTCACGACGGGACCCTGGTCATCTCCGAGATGGTCTGGTCCTTCAACTGGCTGCCCCTTGGCGGCTTCGTAAAGATGATCGGCGAAGATGACCCGTCAGCCGAGGGGTCCCTCTCAGGGAAGAGCCGCCTTGCACGGGCCATCGTGCTCGTATCGGGCGCAGCTGTGAATGCCGTCATTCCATTCCTGCTCTTTGCAATTATCTTCATGATCCCCCAGGAGCAGACCGTCGGCCGCGTGGCTATCACGGGAGTGCTCCCGGGCTCGCCTGCCGAACAAGTCGGGCTGCGCGAAGGCGACCTCATCCGCAAGGTCGACGGCCGCGAGATCGACAGCCTGGCTGATCTACAGCAGGCGGTCACGATCCGGCTCGGCGCGCAGAGCCATTGGGAGATCCAGAAGGCGATCCCCGACCCCGCTCCCGAGGCTGGCGGACCCAGGTTCCAGTACCGCCCCAACACCGAGACCGTCACCGTAGTGCCCCGCTGGAAGCCGCCGGTCCGGGACGTGGTCCAGGAGGTCCGGGACCCCGCCTATGAAGTCGCCCTGTGGAGGGCGCGCCAGATCGATCCGTTCGTCGGCGTCAGCAACTCGCTCGTGGTCGTCCAAGAAGCACGTGCCACCGCATTCGAGATATCGCTGGCGGATGCACGCAGGCATGATCCGTCGATTCGGTTGGGCGACCGCCTGAAGGTGGTCCGCACGGTCAGCGATGCGCGCTCGGAAATATCCATCGAAGACGCCCGCAAGCTCGATTCGTCCCTTGGAACAACCTCGAAGCTGCAGGAGGGCGCGGTCGGGATAACCATCGGGATGTCCTTCGCGAACACCGAGACGAAGTCGTTAGGTCCGCTGGACGCTTTCGGCTCATCGGTCCGCCAGGTCGGCGATGTCCTCGTGCTCACCAAGAATGGGCTTACCGGCGTGATCGTCGGCAGTACGAACCCTCAGCTCGAGGGGCCGACTACGATCGGGCCGGTAGGCATCGGTCAGCTCACAGGCGAGATCGCCACCTCCGAGGCGAACAAGGTGGACAAGCTCATCACACTCATGAGCCTGGCGGCCACGCTCTCGCTAAGCCTGGCGATCATCAACATCCTCCCTGTGCCGGCCCTCGATGGCGGCCGCCTTCTCTTCGTCATCATCGAGTGGGTGCGGCGTGGAAAGCGAATCTCGCACGAGCGTGAGGGTCTGGTACATTTGGCCGGCATGGTGTTCATACTTGCGCTCGTGGCGCTCATCAGCGTCCAGGACGTGCTGAGGATCTTCCGGGGGGAGAGATTCTTCTGATGTTCAAGCGCCGGATCACCAGGGAGATCTCAGTCGGCGGTGTCAGGGTCGGCGGCCGCGATGGCGTAGTCGCGGTCCAGTCGATGACCAAGTCGGATACCCGCAATGTCGACGTCACGGTGGCCGAGATCAAGGGCGCGGAAGCGGAAGGCTGCGAGATCATCCGTGTAGCCGTGCCAGATATGGCGGCGGCAGGGGCCGTGAAGGAGATCA
>JACQUF010000179.1 GCA_016210435.1 Chloroflexota bacterium | reverse complement strand
GTGCTGGGCTTGCTGATTCTGCTCGTCGGGCTGCCGCTGGCCTGGCTCCTCCTGAGGGAGGACCCGAAGGAGATGGGGCTCGAGCCGGACGGCGGCGACGGACATGAAAAGGACGGGACGCCCCGTAGACCGGCAGCGCCCAGGCAACCCGGTCCGCTCGAATGTGAGACCTGGAAGCAGGCCTTCCGGTCTCCTCCCATCTGGCAACTGTCCGCGGCTTACTTCGTGTGCGGCGTCACGACCACCGTGCTCGGGGTCCACTTCGTGCCTTTCGCAATGAGCCTCGGGATGTCTCCTGGAATGGCTGCAACGGCCTTCGGGGCCATGAGCGGCCTCAACGTCGTCGGGGTGCTGCTCGTGGGATTCGTGTCGGACAAGCTCGGCAGGAAAGACCTGCTGGCTGGCGTCTATTTCGTCCGGGGACTCGGCTATCTGATGCTGGTCCTCATCCCGGGCACGCCTTCCATCTGGGCGTTCGCCGCGATCGCGGGAATGTCGTGGATTGCTACCGTGCCGCTGACGTACTCGCTTACCGGGGAGGTATACGGCCTCAAGAACATGGGCACGCTCTCCGGCGTGGTCACCATGTCTCACCAACTCGGCGGCGCCCTCAGCATCTTCCTGGCCGGATACTCATTTGACAGGTTCGGTTCGTATCTGCCTGCGTGGGGGGTCGCAGCGGTCGCCCTCGGAGTGGGTGCATTGCTCGCATTCTCGGTGCGTGAGCGGGCATTGTCATCGCGCTATCAACCGTTGATTGCGCCGAGTCCCGCGACGGGTAGCTAGAAAAGTGGCCGGAATGTGGTCAGGGGCGACTCGTTGCGCAGTCATGTTTACGTTCGACATGGACGGCGTGTCGGGCATGCTGCGGCGTGATCCAAACATCGCCAACCGTCCCAGCGTGCTTTCGCAGGGGGAATTCGGTCCCACGGTGGGGACGCCACGCATTCTCGACCTGCTTGAGAGTTACGGAATTCCGGCCACGTTTTTCATTCCGGGTTACGTTGCAGAGCATCACCCCGGTGCAGTCCATTCAGTCCATGGACGCGGCCACGAAGTCGCTCACCATGGCTATCTGCACGAACCGCCGGCTTCGCTCGGATCGCGCGAGGAAGAAGCGAGCATCCTGGACCGCGCGTCAAAGATCCTTGCCAGGATTACGAAACAGCCGGTACTTGGCTATCGCTCACCTTCCTGGGACATATCCGAATGGACCCTCGACCTCCTCGCGGAGCGCGGCTTTGCGTATGACTCCAGCCTCATGGACAACGATGTGCCACATTCGATCGCGCGCCGAGGGACAAAACTGGTCGAGCTGCCGGTCCACTGGTCGCTGGACGATGCACCTTACTACTCGTTCAACCCGGCGGTAGGCCGCGTCGGGCCTCTGCTGAGCCCGCAGATCGCGCTCGATACCTGGATCTGGGAGTTCGATCGGGTGTACGCCAGCGGGACGGCATTCATGCTCACGATGCACCCGTACCTGAGCGGACATCATTCGAGGCTCGAAGCCCTGGAACGCCTCATCAAGCACATCAGGTCGCATCCAAACGTGGAATTCATGCGCTGCATCGACGTAGCGCGGTTGATCCCTGGTCGCGCCACTCGGGGAACGAAGCTGCGCGCCCGGACGAAATGATGCTGCCGTCGGTTCTGGGTCATCACGGCGAGCCCGCTGATCCGACGCTCCTCGAGTGGATCGGCGATCGCTTGCGGGACCTGATCTCGTTTGGCCCGGTCACGGTTGCACTCGCGCTGGGGATCGTGATCCTGGCGATTCCCGCCGCGCTTCTCGCCTGGTACTTCCTTCAGCGGCGAAGGGTCTGAACCAACCGCCCGGCGGGTCAGTCGCTCAGGCGGGCCGCCTTGAGGACTGCCGCGCCGGTGAGCTTCGCTCCGGCAAGGTTCGCCCTTCGCAGGTTCACGCGGTACATGCTGGCGCCGCTCAGGTCGGCGTGCGAGAGGTCTGCATTCGCCAGATTCGCCCTGTAGAGGACGGTGCGGACCATGCGGGCTCGGGATAGATCCGCGCTCAGCAAGTCCGATTCCGAGAGATCGGCCTCTGTCAGGTCAGCACCGGAAAGGTTTGCCGAATGGAGATCGGCGCCCGACAGGTTCAGGCCCGAGAGCCTGGCGCCCGCGAAGTTCGCGCCGGACAGGTCGAGCCGGCCACCGGGATTCGCCTGGCGCCAGGTTGTTACCGCTTCCGCGCCGGCCATGACTACCGTGAAATGTTCAGGGTTCAACCCCTCACCCCAGTCAGCCTTTCGGCGGACAGTCCCTCTCCCGCAGGGGAGAGTGCTTCTTTTGGAGGCTAGCGGTCGCGTGGGGGCGGCGGCCCGGGCGTCCACTTCTCACCCGCCCTGTCCTGCGGCTTGTATCCAAGCAGCTTCCGGGCCTGTGCCAGCGAGAAGACCTTCCACTTGTTGTCCGAAGTGGCGTACACAACCGCGTAGTCGAGCGGCGTTTCGATACTCAGGTCGATGATCTGCGCCAGGTCCCGGTGGCTCAACCAGAGCGCGAGCGCGAAGGGCGAGAACGTGGGGTCGTCTTTCGAGAGCACCCACCCGATCCGCAGGTGTATCGATGAGACACCGTGGTAGTCCGCGTAGTAGCTGCCGATGGCCTCTCCGAATGCCTTCGCCGTACCGTAATAACCGTCCGGCCGGATTCGCATGTTTTCGGTAACGAGCGGGTACGGGCGCTTCACTTTCGCGAAGTTCCCGGCGATTACGTGCTTCCACGGCTCCACGGTGTAGTACCCACCGGTCGCATGGTTGGAGCTGGCGAAGACGACTCGCCGGACCCCGTTACGCTTGGCGGCCTCGAATACGTTGTATGTCCCCGCAAAGTTGTTCGCGAGGTTCGAATCCCAGGGACTATCGGCTCGACGGTCCGCGGCCAGGTGGACGATGGTGTCCTGTCCCTTGAAGGCCCGGGTCAGCGAGGGCAGGTCTGCGATATCAGCAACGACCGACCGGCCCCTCTGCGCCTCGACGCGGTCGAGCAACGTGAAATCGTATTTGTCCGCGAGCCGCTCGCGCAGCACCGTTCCGATCAGTCC
>JACQUF010000166.1 GCA_016210435.1 Chloroflexota bacterium | reverse complement strand
TGAGGTCGTAGGTTCAAGTCCTTCACCGCCCACCATGCCTGTTACGCCTCTCCCTCGGACAGGAGAGGCGAGTCCGCCTGACGCGGACATCGGAGAGGGTGGAAGGCCTCCCTCAAGGGTGAGGGCGATCAGAAGGGGTCCGATGCTGGTGCACTTGACCACGTTGACCGCAAGGGCGCGGCTGGTACCGCACTAGCTGCGGACGCGGTCGCGCCCAATGACGCCCCGGAACCCCGGGGCGTCGTCGCGATAAGGGATCGTCAACGCAGACCTGGCTAAATTCACCGCACTCCCCTCAACAGGACGGCCGCCAAGCCGGACTGGAGAGGAGAGATTCCGGGAAGGACCCACAAATGGCAAGAGAGAAAGTAGCTCCAGCCCTCCTCGATCTCCGAAAGCGGATCCGTCATTCGGCGGCACATGTCCTGGCCGAGGCCGTCCTGAGGCTGTTCCCGAACGCGAAACTCACGATCGGCCCCCCTACCGACGACGGCTTCTACTACGACTTTGATGTAGAACGGCCATTCACGCCGGATGACCTGGAGAAGATCGATGCCCTGATGCGGGAGTCGATCAAACAAGGCCTCCGGTTCGAAGAATGGGAGGTCGACCGGCAGGAGGCGATAAAACGCGTTGCCGACAACCCCTACAAGCTGGAGATCATTGAAGGCATTCCGGAAGGCGAACGCATAACCTTCGCCCGCCACGCCGAGTTCGTGGACCTTTGCCGCGGCGGGCATGTCTGGTCGACAGGCGAAATCAAAGCCTTCAAATTGATCTCGAGCGCCGGTGCGTACTGGCGCGGCGACGAACGCAATCGGATGCTCCAGCGGATCTACGGGACGGCCTGGGAGTCTGCCGCGGAGATGGAAAAACATCTGCACCAGCTGGCGGAGGCCGAGAAGCGGGACCATCGCCGGCTCGGCGTCGACCTGGGCCTCTACTTTTTTGATCCGATCGCGCCCGCAAGCCCCTTCTTTCTTCCAAAAGGCGCGCACGTGTACAACCGCCTGATCGACTACGTGCGCTTCCTCTATCTGAAAAACGGCTATCAGGAGGTAGTGACACCGCAGATCCTCAACACGGCGCTCTGGAAGCGGTCCGGGCACTACGACGCCTACCGCGAAAACATGTTCTTCGTTGAAATCGACGACCGTGAATTCGGCGTAAAACCGATGAACTGTCCGGCGGCAGCGATGATCTACGCAGCGACGCTTCACTCCTACCGGGAACTTCCGGTACGGCTTGCGGATTTCGGACGTCTCCACCGCTACGAACGGTCCGGGGTCACACACGGCCTTACTAGAGTCCGCAGCTTCTCCCAGGACGACGCTCACATTTTCTGCCGCCCTGACCAGATTGCCGCCGAGATAAACGGATTCATCCAGATGCTGCGCAAGTCGTATGCGACGTTCGGTTTCACGGATATCCGGGTGGCGTTATCCCTCCGGCCGGACAAGCGGGTCGGTTCGGACGAGATGTGGGACCGGGCAGAGACCGCGCTCGAGGCGGTCATGGATGAAAGCGGCCTCGACTATGACAAGATGCCTGGCGAGGGCGCGTTCTACGGGCCGAAGATCGACTTCTTCGTGCCTGACGCCATCGGACGGGAGTGGCAACTGGGAACAGTCCAGCTTGACTTCTCCCTTCCGGAGCGTTTCGACCTCGAATTCGCGGCGGAGGACGGGACCCGGCAACGCCCGGTGCTGATCCATCGGGCCATGCTTGGGTCGCTGGAGCGATTCCTGGGGATACTCGTCGAGCACTACGCGGGCGCGTTCCCCCTGTGGCTCGCGCCGGTGCAGGCAGTTGTAATCCCGATTACAGACCGCAATGCCTCCTATGCCGAGTCCGTCAAGGGGAAGCTCCAGGATGCCGGCCTGAGAGTTGAGATCGACGTTTCAAACGAGAGAATGAACGCCAAGATCCGCAATGCACAGCTCCAGAAAGTGCCCTACATGCTTGTGGTCGGGGACCGCGAACAGGCGGCCGGGAAGGCTGCGGTCAGGCGCCGGACTGGAGAGGATCTCGGCCCGAGAGGCATCGACGAAATTCGGGCCATGATGCTCGACGAGGAATCCGGCCGGGCATAGGCCTCCATCAGCTTTGGACCACGTTTGACACGAAGGGGTCACGGTGGTAGGATTTCGACGCTCTGCGCAAGCTTTTTGAAGGGCACTCGCCAGCCGTTATACGGTTTCCGCAGAAGTATCGCCAAAATTCTCCGCCAACGTTCTCCGAAAGCACCCGTTTCGACATCCGCCGGCGGCGCGCGAAGTGTAGAGACGGCCTCCGTTAACAGGGTCGGGGGCGATGGCCGGGCAGTCGGGGACGGGAGCAGCCCAGCATGACCACCACGTCCGAGGTCGCCATCAACCGCGGACTGCGTGACATCTATTTCGAGCGGACGCAGTCTTCCTTCATCGATGGCCGCGAGGGCAAGCTTCTCTATCGTGGCTATAACATCCACGACCTCGCCGAACACTCGACATTCGAAGAGACCGCGTACCTCCTTCTGTACGGGAAGCTTCCCACGCGCCAGGAACTCGCGGTCTTCGACGCAGAGCTGAAGCGCAATCGAGAGATCCCGGCCCCCGTCCACAAGGTAATCGAGACGGTCAAGGACGCCCACCCGATGGACGTCCTGCGCACGGCCGTATCTGCTCTCGCTGCTTTCGATCCAGACGTCAAGGACAAAGGCGAGGAAGCAACCCTCCGAAAGGGGATCCGGCTGACGTCGCAGGTGCCGACGATTGTTACGGCGCACCATGCGGTGCGAAATGGCAGGAGACCAGCGGCGCCCAGCAAGACACTCGGGCATGCCGCGAACTTCCTCTACATGTTCAGCGGCCAGGAACCGTCGCAGCGGGCTGCGCGCCTGCTGGACAAGGACTTCATCCTGCACGCCGAGCACGGGTCCAATGCATCGGCGTTCACCGCGAGAGTCGTGATCGGCACGGATGCCGACATCCACGGGGCTGTCACAGCCGGGCTCGCCGCGCTTGCAGGGCCGTCGCACGGGGGCGCGGCAGAGGGCGTCATGCGCATGGCCCTGGAAATCGGCGAGCCGGAGAAGGCACAGGCTTACGTGAAGAACCTTCTCGCCGGCGGCGGGCGCGTGATGGGCTTCGGACATCGCGTGTATCGAGCGGAAGACCCTCGCGCGCGGCATCTCCGAGAAGACGTCCGGCGCCTGAGTGAAGAAATGGGAGAGCCGCGCTGGTATTCGATCCTCGAAGCGGTGGTCGAAGCCATGAAGCCGTACGCACGACGCGGGATACACGTCAACGTCGACTTTTATGCGGGGGTCATCTATCACCTTCTTGGTATCCCCGAGGACCTGTTCGTCCCGATCTTTGCCGTCGGCCGGTTGCCCGGTTGGACGCTCCAGGTGCTTGAGCAGTACCGGAACAACATCCTGATTCGGCCGCGGATGGTATACACCGGGCCGATGGACCTCCCATACGTTCCAATCGACCAGCGATAGCCTCGACGTGGAGGTGCGCAAGTGAGGACCAGACCAACGGCCAGGCCCGCAAAGTCGAGTTCGAAGAAGGCGGCGGTGTCCTCCCGGCCCGCCCGCAAGGTTGCGTTGAAACCCGCTACAGGCAGAGTCGTGCCCGTCAAAGCGAAGTCACTACAGGCAAAGCGCGCCCCCACGAGGCGGCCGGCCGCGCTCAAGCGGGATCTGGAGAAGGCCGCGAAGAACAAGCGGGTCGTTGCCAGGAACAGCCCCAAACGGCCCGGGCCGTCCACCAAGGTCTCGGGGGTACGGAAAGCTGTGACACAGGCCGTTTCTCGAGAGGTCCGGACCGTTAGGCCCAGACCTGTCGCGATCCCGCCTGCGCTCCCGAAGGCTGCCCACCGGCCACAGCAGCCATTCGTGGCGAAGCCGGCCGTGGTGGAGGCGCCCCCGGGATGCCAGCATCACTGGCAGATCGCGAGCCCGAACGGCCCGACGAGCATCGGCACCTGCAAGCTTTGTGGTGAACAGAGGGAATTTCGCAACTCTATTCCAGGCGGCGGCTGGGAACGCGAAGCATCGGAAGCGCGCAAGGCCAGAGCGGCCGCCGCGCGCGCTCAGGCGGTCGCTGCCGCACAGGCGGGGCGCGCCAGGGCCTGATCCAGGGCCGAGAACCAGGCGACATTGCCGGTTGAACAGCTGATCCGGGAGCGGATCCAGGCCACTGGCCGGATCACGTTCGCGGAGTTCATGGAAATAGCGCTTTACGCCGAAGGCGGGTATTACACACGCCCCGGGCGAATTTCTGCGCTCGGTGATTTCTACACGAGCCCTTCCGTGCATCCCATGTTCGGGGCACTGATATGCGTTCAGCTCCGCGAGATGTGGGCATCCACGGGCCGGCCCGTACCCTTCGATGTAATCGAGTTCGGGGCAGGTGATGGAACGCTTGCAAGCGACATCACCGGCTACGCGGCAAGGCTCGACCCGTCATTCTCATCTGCCCTGCGTTATCGATCGGTCGACCGGGCGCTTTCATCGTCGCCTCCCCGGCCCCCTCGGATCTTCCCTGAAGGGTATCGTTCGGTTGGATGCGTGCTCTCGAACGAGCTCCTGGACGCGATGCCCGTCCACAGGTTCACGGTCCAGGGAGGCAAGATTCGCGAGCTATATGTATGTCTGAGGGACGGGAATCTGGTAGAGCAGCCCGGGGCGCCTTCCAACCCGGCGATCGAACAAAGGCTCACCGAAGTGAGACACCGGCTGCCGGAAGGGTTTGTTGGTGAGGTCAATCTCGCGATCGACAAGTGGGCCGACGACGTAAAGGCCACGCTCGATCGTGGCTTCGTCGTCACGATTGATTTCGGGTACCCGCGAGACGAGCTCTACTCCTCCCCACGTTCAGGCGGGACGCTGCGCTGCTATTACCGCCACACTGTGAGCGCGGACCCGCTCAGGCGAATCGGGGAACAGGACATCGCTGCGCACGTGGATTTCACGGCCCTCGACCAGTCACTCGGGCATCGCGGCTTCAGCCCGCTGGGCATTACGACGCAGGCCCGGTTCCTGGAGAGATTGGGTGCACGCGATATGGTGCGAAGGCTCTCCGCCGAGTTTCATACCGCCCGCGATATCGATCTGAATCGCGCGGCGATGCTCGAGTTGCTCAAGCCAGAAGGCCTGGGTGGGTTCAAGGTGGCGATTCATGCCCGCGATGCCGGCAGGCCACCGCTCACCGGACTCGGGCTTGCCTACGGCGCGCCGGCCGCGTCGCTCCCGCTGCCTCTACTGGAAGCGGATTCGGGCCGGGTCCCCGTTTTTGAAGGCAGGTACCCCTACCAGGCACGCGAGCTCGAGTTGACCTGGGACGAGATCATCCGAAAAGGGACCGGCGCGCAGCAGTGATGGCCGCGCCGTAGCTAGCCTGTCAGTGTTTTGGCTTCCTGCAGGATCTGGCCTGCGTCGGGTAGCGTGCCCGGCGGGTACTCGTGGACAAACCTGATCACACCGTCCCGGTCCAGGACGAATACAGACCGCTTGTCCGTGCCGCGTTCCTCGTTGTATATGCCGTAAAGCGTGCCGATTCGCCCCTTTGGATGGAAGTCCGCAAGAAGCGGGAAGGGAACGCCGCCCAGGCTGTCTGCCCACGCCTTCTGGGTCGGCGTGTTGTCGACGCTAACTTCGAGGATCTGGGCGCCTGCTGCCTCGTAATCCCGGTGACTCTCGCGAAATGCGGAGACTTGCTTCGTTCAACCTCCGGTGAAGCACGCAGGGTGAAATGCGAGAACAACCGGGCGCTTGCCCTTGAACGAACTCAAGGTGACGGGGTCCCCATTGTGCTGGGGCAACGTGAAGTCCGGGGCGGTCATACCGGGACCAAGCGCCATATCAGTCTCCTGCCATCCTCTGAAAATCGCGTCAGTCTACCAATGTCACTCTGAGCAAAGCGAAGAGTCTCTTGGGAGAACAGTCGCTTCCGCCAAGCCTCAGGATGACAACAGAGCCGTGAATTTCCAGATACGCGCGGCGTTATCACCCAGCAGCTTTGATTTCTCGACATCATCCAGGAAGTCGAATCCTTCACGTACCAGCTTCAGCTCATCGGCGAGCGAAAGCCACCCGTGCTTTTCTCGGTGGCGCCCCGGGTATCCCGTTCCCCATAGCAGCCGGTCCGCCCCGAACGCATCCCGGATCCGCCTGATGACATCGTGTACGTCGCGGAAAGGGAACGGCTGCTTCGAGCGATGCGATGCGTCCGAGACCTTCACATAAACGTTGGAGTGCCTCGCGAGGTGAAGGACTGGCCGGTACGCGGCATATTCCGGCGAACCCGCGACGTCTGGATAGGACATGTGGTCGAGGAGGATCGGCATTTCGCGGTATTCCGCAGCAATGGCGTCGACCTGCTTCGCCTGCTGCGGCCCCATGTGCACCTGGACGACGGCTCCTGAATCCGCCAGAGTCTTCCACATCTTCCGGTTTCGACGCGCGGTGAGCACGTCCTCGTCCGGGTAGTACATCGGGTGGAAACGGAAGCCGGCCATGCCGCGCTCGCGCATCCAGTACGACACAGTCTCCGAGTTCTTTTCGTCGAGTGGATCGACGAGCCCCATCGCGACGAGACGATGAGGGTGCCGGCGCGCGGAATCGGCCACATACCCGTTGTCCCAGGTCGACCAGCTCGTCTGTACGAGCACCGCGGCATCTACTGCATTCGCGTCCATGTCCTTCAGCAATTCTTCCGCCGTGGCGGGTTCGTCTGGGAGCGACTTCCAGTTGGGCGCAGTTGGACCGATCGGTGCGATCGGTGGCATCTCCCAGATGTGAACGTGGGTGTCGACGATCATGCCGCCCTCACTGCCTCGTTTGCGGGGAGCTACCGCCGGACGTCTCCGCCGGCCGCCTTCACGAGGGACTCGACCTCGTCGACAGTCACGAGGTTGAAGTCGCCGTGGATCGTGTGCGCGAGGGCGCCGGACGCGACGGCGAACTCGATTGCACGCTGGCGGTCGTAGCCGGAAAGGATGGCGTGGATGATCCCCGCCGTGAACCCGTCGCCACCGCCGACACGGTCGATGATGTCCAACTCGTGCGTGCGGCTCTGTGAGATGCCGCCGCCGTCGTAAAAGACTCCCAGCCACGTGTTGCGGTCTGTGGAGTGGATGTCACGCACAGTGAGGGCGACCTTCTTGAAACCGAGTGTGCGGACCGCGGCCTCGATGAATGGTCTATAGGCTTCCGGAGATCTTTTCGCAGGCGGTATGTTGCCGTCCATGGAGATCAGTCCCTGCAATACCGGGTCGCGCCCGCTGCCGATGGCAACGTTCACATCTTTCATGATTGGACCCATGACCTGCCTCGCCTTATCGGCGGGCCAGAGCGTCGCCCGGTAATTGAAGTCGCAGCTGACTGTGAGTCCCGCAGCCCGGGCCGCTGCGGCCCCTTCGGCAACGGTTGCCGCCGCGCTGTCCGAAATCGCGCAGGTGATTCCCGAGAAATGGAACCAGTCCCTGCCACTGAAGATCGCCTGCCAGTCGAGCATGCCCGGTCGCATTTCGGAGGCGGCACTACCCGCACGGTCGTAGACCACTTTGGACGATCTCGATCCTGCTCCGATCTCGAGGAAGTAGGCCCCGAGCCTTCTACCCCGCGAAACGACGTGGCTCGTATCCACCCCGTACTGGCGAATGAAATTGAGGGCAGCCTGGCCGATATCGTTCGGCGGGACCGCTGTCAAATAGCTGGCAGAATGTCCGAAATGGGCTAGCGACACCGCGACGTTGCACTCGCTCCCGCCGTAGATCACGTCGAACTGCCGCGCCTGGCTGAACCGCTCGTGGCGCGGCGTGGATAGCCGGAGGAGGATCTCGCCGAAGGTGACTACTTTGCCGGTCATGTTCCGCGGATCCCCTGAATGAGTTGAATCGTCGATCTGACCCGTTTTGTGAGGGCCGGCCAGTCGCGGGCCTTCACGATATCGCTCGAGATCAGCTTCGAACCGATTCCGACTGCAAATACGCCTGCGCCGAACCAGCCGGCCAGCGATTCCCGGGTGATGTCGACCCCGCCGGTCGGCATTACTGACGACCATGGCATCGGCGCCAGCACCGCCTTCACGAAATCCGGGCCACCCACCGAGTCACCGGGAAACACCTTTACGACGTCGCATCCGAGTGCTTCTGCGTTCGAGATTTCGGTAGGAGTCGCGCATCCTGGGATATAGGCCACCTTCCGGCGGTGGCAGAGCGTCGCGACTTCCGGATTGGTGGACGGTCCGACTATGAAGGAGGCTCCGTTGTTGATGTACAAGGCGGCCGTGGCCGAATCGATGACGGAACCCGCGCCCAGGACCGCCGCCTGAATCTCTTTCTCGCAATGCCGCTCCAGCTCTGAGAATACTTCCCACGCATGGTCGCCGCGGTTTGTGAACTCCAGCACTCGTGCCCCGCCGTCGACGCATGCCCGCACGATGGCCTTCGCAGTCTCGACGTCCGCGTTGTAAAAGACCGGAACGACGCCGACTTGCCGAATCTGATTCAGGACGTCGAGCCGGCAGTACCGGGACAATTACCTCTCCTGTAATACGTATCCGTGACCTGCCAGTTACCCGCTTGTGGGCGGACACCCATCGAAGCTCGCGGCGGCGGCGGTGTCCACTCGACTGGTGCGGCATATGCTAAGCCCAAGTCATTGAACTGGCGCTTCCGGCAGACCGGAGCGGCCAACCCACGGCGAATATCCAATACCCAAATAAGGACGACGATGAACGCACCGGAGCGTGATCGAGAACTGGCCACCCACGTCCTGCCAGTCGTGGTCCTGTGCAGCGTGATGCTGATCCTGATCATTGCCCTGATCGTCGGGTCCACGGCCTGACGGCCGGGATTTCTTCCTTCTAGCCCGTAGCGCGGCTGGCTTCGGGTCGCGGCGAATCTCGTCGCACTCATGGGCATCGCATTGCCAGTTCGGCAATCCGCCGGATTCCAATTGACACTTCAAAGCTGGCCGTGCTAATCTGCCGCCCTATGCACGGGGTCTCGCACTCCGTGCTTTTTATGTGCACCCGGATTCGGCTTTGCCACGGCGGAAAGGGTCGGCGGATTGGGCCGGCAGGGTGTGGTCCTCAAAGGGATCGAAGCGCGTCTGGTGCCGGATCGCTAGGCCCATCCGTCGGGTTTCTCCCCACGTTGCAGGACCACTGGGCGTTATGGAGGGCAGCATGATCAAAGCTTGGTTCTTCCGGTCCCGCTGGACGGTGCTCTTGGCGCTTGCCGGTGGGTTAGTAGCCGCAGCGGCGGTTGCATGCGGCGGCGAAGAGCCGACCGCAACTCCACCGCCAGCGGCGACGCCGACCAAGGCGGCGGCGACAGCCGCACCTGTCGCAACGCCGACCGTCGCCGCAACCGCGACCGCCGCGCCGCAGCAAGCGACTGCGACACCCGCGCCGACCAAACCGGCCGGCCCGAGTGGCGACGTGGTCCGCGCCATCAACCGCGTCGAGTCGATTTACGGCGTGGCCTACCAGGGCCCCTACCGCGGCTCGGCGCACCAGCAGACCGGCGGCGTCGAAGAGCACATGTTCGTGTACGACAACAAGACCGGGGACGCCATGTCTCCCGAGCTTGGAACGGCATGGAGCGTCGATCCCGCTGGTAAGAAGGTCACGTTCAAGGTCCGGACCGATGTCCCGTGGAACGCGCCGAAGGGCTTCGAGTCAGTCGACTTCGGCAAGTTCAACGCTCAGGACGCCGTGGACTGGATGAACACCGGTAATGCCACGACGAACCCTGAGAGCACCTACCCGGACGCGGGTGACTTCGCCGCAGTATTCCTCGAGGCGAAGAAGATCGGCGACGACACGCTCGAGGTCGGTCTCGTTTCCCCGACCTACTTCGGCATGCCGATCTCCCAGTTCGGGACGCTTGGCGCGGCACGCGGCCCGTACTACGTGCGTGGGATCAAGTTGATGGGCCTGGACTGGGCCCAGGCGAACTTTGTTGGGACCGGCCCGTTCGTTCAGGGTCTCTGCATCCCCGGCAACCGCTGCACCGTGCACGCTCTGCCAAAGCACTGGCGCAAGGTAGCTGAGATCGCGACGATTACCGTGATCCAGGTCCCGGAGCC
>JACQUF010000165.1 GCA_016210435.1 Chloroflexota bacterium | reverse complement strand
CCCGCTGAATGCTTGATCCTTGTGAACCGCTCTTCCTCGACGGCCGCGAGCAATTGACCGTCGCCGAGAATCGCGGTCGTCGTGTCGCTGTTATATGCGTTCAGCCCGAGGACCAGCAGTCAGTTCTCCAGATCCGAATCCCTTCACCCCAAAGGGGAGAAGGTGGGCGAAGCCCGGATGAGGGTCCGCCCAGCACCCGCCCCTCCCGTGCTCCCCTCGCCCGCCTCAGGCGGGAGAGGGTGGCCGGAGGCCGGGTGAGGGTCTCTCCCGTCTACACCGGCAAGCCCGAAATGGGCGGCGCAGAAGGCCCCTACAACGACCTGGACGCCTTCCACACAGACGCCGGCAGGCTCGCCGAAAATCTGATCTCGGAAGGCATCACTGCCATGAAGATCTGGCCATTCGACCAGTTCTATCAGGAAGCCGGCGGGAATTCGATGAGCAATGAAAACCTGGCCACGGCGTGTGAGCCATTCCGAAAGATCAGGAAGGCAGTCGGCAATCGAATCGAGATCGCGGCAGAGTTGCACGGGCTGTGGAACGTACCCACCGCGATCCGGATCGCCCAGGCCCTTGAAGAGTTCGATGTCATGTGGGTAGAAGACCCGATCCCCATGAACAACATGCTTGCGCTCGCCGACTTCAAGTCGAAAATCCGGCAACCCGTAACGGCGAGCGAGACCATAGCGATGAGGGAGTCCTTCCGCGAAATGTTCGAGCGCCGCGCCGTCGACATCTGCATGCTCGACATAACCTGGTGCGGTGGGCTGACGGAAGCGAGGAAGATCGCATCAATGGCGGCCTCCTACAAGTTGCCGGTGGCACCGCACGACTGCACAGGACCAGTCAACCTGATGGCTGGGATACATTTATCCATACACGCGCCCAACGCGCGCATCCAGGAGATAGTGCGGGCGTTCAACACCGGGTGGTACCCGAAGATCGTCGAGGGCATGCCCCGGATCGAGAATGGCTCTGCACTTGCTCCCACTCGTCCCGGCCTCGGCATGTCCCTGAAGAAATCGTTTCTTTCCGACCCCGAAACCACCGTTCGCACCTTCGGCCGCTAACCGCCGCCCAGATGGTTGTCCGCCGCCCTTTCGGAATGCCGTGAGCCGAGGTCCGAGCCGACGTCGTCTACACGTCGTAGTCGAACGGAGAACCAGGAATCGCGGAGGAGCATTCTTTACCGGATGACAACCACCTTGACCCCAGCCCGAAGGGTCCCCCAAGAGCGGTCGGCGGTATACGCCGGCAAGTCCAGGGACTTGGCCAGCGCCAGACATGCGCGGTCGCCGAGTGAAAGACCAAGACTATTGGTAGCGCTACGAAGTAGCCCAGCCCGGTACGCCTGGTCCTCGTCAAAAGGGGCTACAGTCAGGGCCAGGCGACCCAGCGCGCTTCGTATGGCGTGCTCATCGTGACGCTCTTGCCGAAGCTTGGCTACGACCTCAGACAAATTCACGGCACTCATGGTCGCGTCGTAGAGGACCTCGAGGACCTTGTCCGCTCCTGGCTCGTCTTCCAGAACTGCCAACAGAGCGGAAGCGTCCAGAACGGCCTCACTCACTGGCCGCTTCCTTGCGACGCTCCTTGATGAGTTCGTCCGTTAGGCTGCGCCCACGCTGCGGTAGCCTTAGAAGCAGCCGGGCTTCCTTCACCGCCTGCTCCACGGTGAGCACCCGCACAGAATTGCCTTCGAGCACCACGATGACTTGATCTCCAGCCTTCACGCCCATCGCCTTCCGATACTCGGCCGGAATCAATACTCTGCCGGTTTGGTCGATTTTTGCCAGATTCGTTTTCATATGACAACTTTTGGGAATTCTACCAGATCCACGTCTCCCGCTGCCTGCCATCAGCATCTGGTGATTACAACTACCGAACACCGGGCGCTTATATCGTCACGATCGTGACGCAAGACAGGTGATGCATCATTGGACCGAGAGAATCTGAAGGTGGCTCAGATCAATGTCTTGATAACCGGCTCGTCGGGTCTGATCGGCGGCGCAGTCTGGAAACGCCTCGCGGAGCATCCCGACCGCTACAAGCTGTCCGGATTCGACATCGCCCCAGACCCCTCCAAATCGCCGACCCATGTAGGCAACGTCGCTGACTTCGATGCGGTCGCCCGCGCGATCAAAGGGCAGCACACCGTGGTCCATCTCGGCGCCAATGGCGGCCCGGGCGATCTATGGGATCGAATTCGGGAAAGCAACCTGATCGGTACCTACAACGTCTTCGAGGCCTCGCGCCGGGCAGGCGTGCGGCGCATCATCTTCGCCTCGACCGGCCAGGTCACGTGGAACTGGGAACAGGAGCCTCCGCTATCCGACGTCATTCTCGGCAAGCTTGAGCCCCCTCCACTGGTAAGGAGGGGGTGCGGGGGTGGAGGAGCGCAGCCTCTCACACGGGACCGGCTTGGGCAGCCAGATCCCCCGCCCCCAAACCCCCGCCCTCCTCGGCGCGGGGGGTCCCGGTCATCAAATTCGCCGGATCGATCACACGTGGCCGGTCCGACCGTCGGGCCTCTACGCGGCGTCAAAGGTCT
>JACQUF010000010.1 GCA_016210435.1 Chloroflexota bacterium | reverse complement strand
GTGCGGGGGCGGCGAGATCAGCTCCACGCCAGGAGTCGTGTTGCGGATCTTCCCGATGTATTCCGTGATCTTGTGGCCCGGGATCTGGCCTCCCTCGCCGGGCTTCGAGCCCTGTGCCATCTTGATCTGCAGATCGCGAGAATTGACCAGGTAATCGATGGTCACGCCGAATCGGCCGGACGCGACTTGCTTGATCGCGCTGCTGCGTGAATCTCCGTTGGGGTCGGGCTTGAACCTCTCGTGGTCTTCTCCCCCTTCCCCGGTGTTGCTACGAGCACCGAGCCGGTTCATGGCGATCGCGAGCGTCTCGTGCGTCTCGCGGCTTATCGAGCCGAGCGATATCGCGCCCGTAGCGAACCGCTTGACGATTTCGGTAGCGGGCTCAACTTCGCCGAGCGGAATCTCGTTCTTCGGATCGAACTTGAACTCGAGCAGCCCCCGGATCGTGCAGAGCTTCTCCGCCTCGTCGTTTGCGAGCTTCGAGAACTCAGCGAAAGTCTGTGGATCGTTCCGCCGCACCGCCTCCTGGAGCAGGGCGATAGTGTCCGGGTTGTACATGTGCTTCTCGCCTGTGGCGCGCCACAGGTAGAAGCCGCCGATGTCGAGGGCCAGGTTCGCCGGGATGCTGGCGGGCGGGAAGGCGCGCCGGTGGTTCGACACGACGTCTTCGGTGATCTCTTCCAGGCCCATGCCCTGGATGCGAGTCGCCGTCCAGGTAAAGAACTCGTCGACGAGCGCC
This sequence comes from Chloroflexota bacterium, assembly GCA_016210435.1. Classification (GTDB taxonomy): domain Bacteria; phylum Chloroflexota; class Dehalococcoidia; order Lucifugimonadales; family Lucifugimonadaceae; genus VGZT01. Next base: position 1,473 of record JACQUF010000010.1, on the reverse strand, counting down.
TGGGACAGGCCGAGCGCCTCGAAGATCTGCGCGCCCGCGTAGCTCTGGAGCGTGGAGATGCCCATCTTGGACATCGCCTTGACGACGCCTTTCCGCACGGCCTTGATGTAGTTCTTCTGCGCCTGATCCGCATCGGGCGCGAAGCCGTTCCCATCGGAACCACTGGCGAGGCCCGCAAGCGACTCCAGGGCGAGGTAAGGGTTGATAGCGCCGGCCCCGTACCCGAACAGGACGGCGAAGTGGTGCACTTCGCGAGGCTCCCCGGATTCAATGACGAGGCCTACTCGCAACCGCGTACCGGCCCGCACGAGGTGGTGATGCACTCCGGCCGTGGCCAGCAGGGTCGGAATCGGCGCGTTCTCGGCGTCGACGCCGCGGTCCGAAAGGATCAGGATGTTATATCCGTCGCGAACTGCGTCCGAGGCCATCTTCCTGATGCGGTCGAGCGCCTGACGCATCGCCCTCGCACCGCCCGCGACCGGGAATAGCGTCGAGATGGTCTTGCTGCGCAGGCCGTCGAGGTCGAGCTCGCGGATCCGGGCAAGTTCGCCGTTTGTGAGTATCGGGCGGTCGACGCGCAGGAGCCTGCAGTGTTCCGGTGATTCCTCGAACACGTTGCGGTGTGTGCCGAGCGTGACCGAGACCTGGGTCACAAGCTCTTCACGTATCGCGTCGAGCGGTGGGTTCGAGACCTGGGCGAACAGCTGCTTGAAGTAGTTGAACAGCGGCCAGGGGCGGTCAGAGAGGACCGCGAGTGGCGAGTCGTTACCCATCGACCCGACCGGCTCCGCGCCGTTGAGGGCCATGGGCTCCATCAGGACTCGCAGGTCTTCCTGCGTGTACCCGAACGCCGCCTGCCGTGTGACGAGCGTGTCGAGGTCGACGCCGGGAACGAACTTTGGCTCGGGCAGCTCGTCGAGGTAGACCTGATGTTTCTGGAGCCATTCGCCGTAACGCCGCCGCCTGGCGAGGCGCGTCTTCAGCTCGTCGTCAGCGATTATTCGGCCCTCGGCGGTATCGAGCAGGAACATCTTGCCGGGCTGGATTCGAGCCTTGTAGGCAACCCGTTCCGGCTCGATGTCCAAGACGCCCGTCTCGGACGCCATCACAAGCAGTCCGTCATGCGTGACCCAGTACCGGAACGGGCGCAAGCCATTCCGGTCAAGCACGCAGCCGATTTTTGTTCCATCCGTGAACGCAATGAGCGCAGGCCCGTCCCAGGGCTCCATGAGGCACCCGTGGTACTCGTAGAAGTCCTTCTTTTCCTGCGGCATGGATTCATGGCCGAACCACGGTTCGGGAATCATCATCGCGGCGACATGCTCGACGTCCCTGCCGCCCAGGTGCAGGAGCTCGAACGTCTTATCGAAGGAGGCGGTGTCGGAGTCGCCCGGTGCGTGTGTCGGCCCGAGCTTTTTGATGTCCTCGCCAAAGAGGTCTGAAGCCAGGTTCTCTTCCCGCGCGGACATCCAG
>JACQUF010000158.1 GCA_016210435.1 Chloroflexota bacterium | reverse complement strand
CCTCTACTACGTGGGCGTTGCCGCGGCAAGAAGAACGGCGGTGGCGAAATGAAAAGCCCGTGAGAGCCGCAACGCAGCCGCAATTCCGAACCGGGCGGGAATTGAATGGAGGCCCTGCTCGCGGTCTACCTTCACATCGGCGGTCGCGTAGATGAGATCGAATCCTGCGACCCAGAACATTCCCGCGAGCCCCATGAGGACCGACCACGCGGGGATCTCCCCGGTGATCGCAATCGACGTGGCCGGCGGGACGATCAGATACACGATGCCGAGGCCCAGATGCGAGAGCCACGTGAATCGCTTGAGGTACGGATATCCGACCAGCACCGCGACTACGACCGGGGACAGATACCAGGCAAGCCCGTCGAGCTGGGACACCGCCAGGCCGAATGGCGCTGCTGCGATGCCCATGTACAGCGCCATGTCACGTTTCCCGAGCAGTCCCGCCGGCAAGGCACGTTTTGCTGTCCGGGGGTTGCGAGCATCGATCTCAGCATCGATCAGGCGATTAGCCGCCATCGCCAATGTCCGGGCGCTGACCATCGCGACGACAATCCAGAGGAAGGGCCGCCAGGCTGGCACGCCGCCCGCCACAAGGAACGCGGCAAGGACCGCGAACGGCAGGGCAAAAATTGAGTGCTCGAACTTGATCGCCTCCAGGTAGATGGCGATCCGGGCCCGTACGCTCGCATTTCGGGCGCGCGCCTCAACGGCCCCGGCCATTGCCTCGCTCCTCCCTCGTGCGAGCCATGCCGGCTGATTTGAGCCCGTCGATCAATACCGTTCTCAGGAGTGGCAGCGCGGCGGACGGCGCAGGCGCTCCCGTGTACAGCCAGCGAATCAGCAACTCGTTGATCGCGCCCAGCCAGATGTGCGCCGCGACCGCGGTATCCACCGGCCCGATTTCCCCGCGTTCCACGGCTTCATCGAGGTGCGACTTGATGACTCCGGCGAAACGGCCGAACAGGTCGGCGCGCTTGCGCTCAAACGCGTTGCCCATGCTGTAGCCGGAAACCATGAGCAGCTTCGCCAGGCGTCGCCGTTTCGAAAGCGCGGAAAATACGGCGACCAGCGCGGCGTCGGCCTTCTCGAGCGCGGCGGGCCTGTTCGCGGACTCGCGCTCTACCTTTGCGATCAGGCGGTCGGCGAGGCGGTCGAGCACCGCGAAAAAGAGGTGTTCCTTGCTCGGAAAATGGAAATAGATGCCGCCCTTCGAGAGCGACGTGGCGTCGGCGACCTCGTCCACGAGCGCCTCGTGGTAGCCCTTTTCGGCAAAGACCGCCTCTGCGGCTTCGAGGATCCGGTCGCGGGTGATCTCTTTGGGTGCGGTCACACGGTTGCTCGAAGATACGGCCCGGAATAATGCCAGCCGACTGACCAGTCGGTCGCTACTGCCTATTCTACTCAATTCGACACCGCTCGGGCGAGGTTCAACGAAAAGAAATACCCTTCGTGAAGCCATGGCCTGGTATGATAGTAGCGTTCATATCGGGAGGGCCGATGATTCGCAGGACTGTGAGCCTGCCAGATAGCGTCGAGCAGGCGATCAGGGACAATATTCAAGAAGGAGAGTCCTTCTCCGCCGCTGCGGCGCGGCTGATCCTGGCCGGGATTGCAGCCCGTGGTAAGAAGAAGCCCCTTCGCTACGTCGCCTCGGGTACGGGGCCTCGCGATCTCGGCCTCATGGCCGAGAAATACCTGCGCGACCTCGTCATCATGAAGTGAGAGTCGTAGCTGATACCGGGCCGCTCGTTGCCGCGGCGAATAAGAACGACGACGCGCACGAACTTGCCGCCACTCTCGTCAACGAGCTCGGTCCAAACATCATCGTTCTGGAGTCAGTAATCGCCGAGGTCGATTACCTGCTGCGCGCTCGGGTCAGCCGAACCGCGGCGCGGTCGTTCCTGGAATCGCTCGCCGCGGGCGAGCACGGGATCGCGTTTCTTTCCCCCGGAGTGTTCCGACGGGCCGTTCAAATCGATGCTGATTACGCCGACTTCGATCTGGGTTTCACCGACGCTTCGGTGATGGCTTACGCGGAGCGTCATGGGCTACCGATCCTGACCTTTGATTTCCCGCATTTTCGCGCGACGGCGCCTGCCCACGGCTTCTGGCGCCTGGTGGTAGACGAAGCGCGGTACCAGGAAGCCACGCGCCCCTGAGCAGCCGCGCTCAGGCTGGCTGGGCGCGCGATGACCTCGCGGGCCCGCGTTAGCGCCGCCGGAAGTCCTTCTCGAGCGCGGCAACACTCAAGTAGACCATCGTCGGCCTGCCGTGCGGGCAGGTATGGGGCTGATCGACTCGTTCGAGCTTGCGGACCAGCTCATAGCTTTCGTCGAGTGTCATCCTGCGGCCTGCCCTGACTGCGGCGTGGCAGGCCAGCGTGGCAAGCACGCGTTCGCGCCACACCGCGGTGCCGCCTCCGTCGGCGAGGGATTCCAGGAGCCGGACAAGCGACTCCGCCCCGGTTCCACCCGGTAGCACCCGCGGCACCGCGCGAACCAGCGCCGCACGCGGGCCGAATGGCTCCACCTCGAACCCGACCTCGTGCAGCAACGCGGCCTGGGCCCGCAAGAGCTGCTCGTGCTGCGGCAGCAGCTGGACCACTTCCGGCGATAGCAATTGCTGTGCGCCTTCTGCGGGCTGCCCAAGCCTGGAACGAATTTCTTCGAAAACGACACGTTCATGCGCGGCATGCTGATCGATCAGGTAGATGCCATCCGGGCCCTCCGCGATCAGGTACGTGTCATGCGATTGCCCCAGCACGCGCAACACCGGCAGCGACCTGCGGGGAGTCGGGGGACCGCCCGCCTGGAGCTGGTCACCGGTAGAAGACCCCGGTGCCACAGGACCGGTCTGGCCCGGATCCTCTGCCAGCATGCCCGCATCAACACGCGTCGGCCACAGCGGGTTCTCTGGCCATGCCGCGACGCTGCCGCCGCGCCCCATCGTCCCTGCGGCCGAGAGCGCCCGAATGAGCGGCACAGGTGCACCGCCCACGAGCGCAGCCCTCACCGCCTTCTGCACCTCTGCGAATACGACCTGCTCCCGCAGGAATCTGACCTCGGTCTTCGCCGGGTGGACGTTCACGTCCAGGTCTCCCGGCGGGACGGTCACGCGAAGCACAGCAACGGGGAATCTCCGCGCCTCGAGAAATCCCTGATATGCCTGTTCGATTGCGTAGGTGAGCCGCCGGCTCTCCACCCACCTGCGGTTCACGGCGATCGTGATGTAGCCGCGGTTGCCGCGAGTCAGCGCGGGGGCGCTAATGAGGCCTTCCACCAAAAATGCTGAGTTTCCTGGACGGACGGCCGGCGGTTCGACCCGCAGGAGATTCCGGGCCACATCCCACCCGTAGACCGCCGCGGCCGCCTCCATGAGGTCCCCGCGGCCAGGGCTTGAGAACCTGGTATCCCCGTCCGCTACGAGGGTGAATGCCACCTCCGGTCGTGTGAGCGCGTACGTCGCAACGACGTGATGCGACCTTGCGAGCTCGGTCGCGGACGAGCCGAGGAACTTGAGGCGCGCTGGTGTATTCCTGAACAGGTCACGCACCGTGATCGCGGTTCCCGCCGGCACGCCCGCCGCTTCGACGCGGACCGTCCCGCCGAATTCCACCTCCGCGCGTGCCCCGCGTTCCCGCCCGTCCGCCAGCGTCGTGAGACCGACGCGCGCCACGGAAGCGACGCTCGGCAGCGCCTCGCCGCGGAACCCCAGGGTCTCGATCCCCATGAGGTCCGAGGTCTCATCGATCTTGCTAGTGGCGAATCGTTCAAAAGCGGTCGCGATCTCCTCCGCGGCAATGCCGTGTCCGTTGTCGACGACGCGGATCAGTGATCTTCCGCCCTCGACGACCTCAACATTGACCCTCGTCGCTCCCGCGTCGAGCGCGTTTTCCACGAGCTCCTTCACCACCGAAGCGGGGCGTTCGATGACCTCCCCGGCGGCAATGCGCGCGGCTAACTCCGGCGGTAGAACTCTAATTGGCATAGGTGTTGCGTGCAGACACGCATGCAAAGCGCGTAATCAACGTCCGAGCTTTCGCCCTGTCCTGACTGATGGGAGGTACCTGAAAATCGCCTTTCAAGAGGATATTCGGCATTCCCGGTCCGCGTCCCCTGCCTCATGGCACAGCGCATTGCGGTCCGCCTGCCAGCAGGCCGCCGGGATTTGAACGAGGAAACGAGCGCAGGATGCACCAGCAAAGGGGAATTACCGGGCTTGAAACCGCGATCATTCTGATCGCGTTCGTCATCGTAGCCTCGGTCTTCGCCTTCACGATACTTTCGGTTGGCGTATTCACCTCCGAGAAGAGCAAGGAGACCGCCCACGCCGGGCTCGAAGAGGCCCGCGGCACGCTCCACCCAACGGGCAGCGTCGTCCTGAAGAGCGGAAGCGTCGCAGGCACGACTGCCGTAGTGCAGGCGATCTTCACCGTCTCCATGGCGACCGATGGGGAACCTGTCGACCTGGCGCCGCCCTACACCTACAACGACACCGGCACAGACCCGGACGTGAGCGGCAGCTCGTCGCCGACCGTCGTCTCGTACACCACCAAAACGAAGCACGTTACCGCGTCAGAGTGGACGGTGGCGTTCCCCGGTGACGACGATGGCGATTTCATCCTCGAACAGAACGAGACCGCAGAAGTCACTGTCTGGTTCCACCAGAAGCAAAGCGACGGCACCTACGCCCTCGGTACGGCGACCAACGATTTCCTGGCCACGCGGCTTGCCGCGTCAGACAAGTTTTCACTGGAAGTCAGGCCGGCGAAGGGCGCCACGTTCAAGCTCGAAAAAACCGTTCCCCCCAGCCTTCAGACCGTGATGCTGGTCGATTAGAGACGCCGGATCTTCGGGGCGAACGCGAGAGCGAGGCGGACCGCGCCGCTTGGCCGGACCTGTTTTGCCGGGAACCGCAGGGCTGCGTCGCCAGTGGCTTCCTGCGCCCTGACGGCTTCGTCAGCCAAGCCGTCGCAACCCCTTGGGGAGGAAGAACGCGGCCGAGGCGACGACCATCATTACGGCCATCACCCCGAGGGCCATCTGTGGGCCAAGCAGGTCAAACCCGGCACTCAACGGGAGCACCCCGAGCGGCATCAATCCCCAGGTCATCATGAAAATGCTCATGACCCGGCCCCGGTACTCATCGTCGGCATTCTCCAGTACCAGTGACTGTCCAAGGGCCATGCGGCCGGAGTCGCCCAGGCCGATCACCAGCATGCCGAGAGCCCCGACTGCCAGGTACGGGATTCCGGCAATGAACAGCAACGCGAACCCTGTAATGAGTGACGCGAGAAGTACGACAAGCCCACGACGCTGGCCGCGCCTGAGCACCGCCATGAAGAGGGCACCCACCAGGGCGCCCACACCCAGGACCGCCATCAGCACGCCAACGTCGCTCGGCGTCGCGTGGTACACGTCTTTGGCGTAGACCGGCAACAGAGTCCTGAACGGGAACGAAAGCAGCGCGGTAATCGCTCCCTGGGCCACGAGCCACAGGATGATCGGCGTCCGGGCGATGTAGCCGAAGCCGATCCTGATATCGGTCAGGACTGCCTTGCGGGCCGCCGCTTTGGGCTTCATGGTGGGCAGCTTGCCGGTAAGGAAAACAGAGGCGAGATACATCGCCGCGACAAGGAAATACACGCCGGCAGGCGTCGCGACTTCGTAGAGCAGGCCTCCAAGCGCGGGGGCCAGGACCGACATCAGGCTCATCGCGGTGGAGTTGAGAGCGACCCCATTCGAGAGCTGGTCCTTGCCCACCAGCCTCGGGATGGCCGTCTGCCGGGCGGGGGCAAGAAATGCGAACATCGCGCCTTGCGTCAGCCCCGCGATGAGGAGGTGCCACCACTGTATGAAGCCAGCCAGATCCAGGAGCCCCAAGATCACCGCGACCACGAACCCAACGCCCTGCGCAGCCTGGATGATCGTGCGCCGATCGAACCGGTCCACCGCGACGCCGCCGAAGAGCGAAAACAGCAGCATCGTAGGGGCAAAGCTCATCCCGACGATTCCGGCGATGATGCGCGCGCTCTGGATGTCGTAGACCAGGATGCTGCCCGTCATCATGTTCATCTGGGTCGCGCCCATGCTTAGGAGCGTCCCGAACCAGAACACGCGGTATTGCGGGAGCGTCAGGGAGTCGAACGTGCGCGCAAGCAGGCCCGGCTTTTGCGCTGGCAGCGCGACCGGGGGTGCAATTGCTGTGCTGGTGGCGCCGCGCCCTGCGGTCGAAGTGGCGGCGGCTGGCGCGGCGGAGGCGTAAGCTTCCCCGCCTAGCGATTGATCGTCTGCGCCCAAACTAAACGCTCTGCCTACAAATGGCGAGGCGGGAGCGGCATGCGTCGCTTCCGAATAGACTCTTGCGAGTATACACCGGCCTATGATCGCCTGATATCGTCGGCGGTCTGGCGCTTTTAATTCAAATCAGCATCAGCGTTAGGAGGATTTCGTTGTTTCAGGCCCCAACTTTTGCCGATGTCCTCGATGCGCGCCGCGCAATCAGCAGGTATATCCATCGGACGCCGCTTCGTCACTATCCGGGCCTCAGCCGCCTGGTCGGCGCCGACGTCTGGGTCAAACACGAAAACTTCCAGGTCCTCAACGTGTTCAAGGTTCGGGGAGGCCTGAACCTGGTGTCCCGGCTCGCACCTGAAGAAAAGAAAAAGGGGCTGATCACTGCATCTTCGGGCAACCATGGCCAGTCGATAAGTTTTGCCAGCCGCACGTTCGGAGCGTCGGCCACGATCGTCGTGCCCGAGGGCGCCAACCCCGCCAAGGTTCAGTCGATCAGGGACCTCGGCGCAAACGTCATCTTTCATGGACCGCACTACGACGTCAGCCGGGACCACGCGATCGCGCTTTCCCGGGAGCAGGGGATGCGCTACGTGGACGCCGCAGACGAACCCTTGCTGATTGCGGGCGTGGCGACCTATTCACTCGAAATCTTCGAAGACTTAGGCGATGTCAACTACATCCTCGCGCCGGTCGGCGCCGGGAGTGGGGCGTGCGGCGCCTGCATCGTCGCCGAGGCAATGTCCCCGAAGACCAGGGTGATCGGTGTTGGACCTCAGGCCGCGCCCGCCGCGTACCTGTCCTGGAAGGAAGGCCGCATCGCTACGGCGCCCATGCGGACGCAGGCGGAGGGGCTGGCGACCGCTTCGGGTTACGCATTGCCGCAGAGCATCTTGCGGCGGCTTCTCTCGGACTTCGTGCTGGTGGACGAAGCATCGATCATGCGCGCCATTCGCACCTATGCCGAGCAGGCGCACACGCTCGTGGAAGGAGCTTCCGCGGCGCCGCTCGCCGCGGCGCTCGGCATCAAGGAACGACTCCGCGGGAAGCGGGTGGTGTTGATCGCAAGTGGTGCGAACATCTCGCCGGCCCATCTGCAGGCCGCGTTCTGCACTTCGTGACTGCTCGTCTTTACGCCCTTGTATCTTGAGCCCTTGGAGGGACCAAGACCGTTCAAACACCCGGCTATTAAGGCACGCGGGAGAGAGCTTGCCGCTTCGTCAAGCTCAGCGCGACGCCTGAGCTGATAGCCTGCCCTGAGACTTGCCGAAGGGAAGGAGACTGTCCGCTAGGCCGCGTCCTGAGCCAGTCGAAGGAGGGACTGGGGTAGGGGGTTGCACTACCCCTTGTCCAGCTCCAGCTGAGCGATTTCAGCCTCGAGCGCCTTCACCCGCATGTAGTCCTCGCGGTACAGGCAGTAAGCGCGTTCCAGGTACAGCTGGGCGAGCTTTGAAGCGTCCCGCGAACTGCTCGTTGCCGCGGCCAGAATCCGATCCACTTGCCGGTTCTCAGGCAGGTGCGAGCCGATAACTTTGATGTGAGCTTCCGATTCATCCGCGGTCGCGGTATCGCTGCCCTCCCTCGCGTAGCGAAGTCGGCCGACCAGCTTCGTGAGCTCGTTCAGCTTGTCAGCCTCGCTCATCAGGCCGTATAGGACGTCGCTTACTTCGACCACCCCGCGCCCGGGCTCGATCTGCTCCGCGGCGGCCGGTTTCGACAGCCGCTCGTAGCGGGCTGAGTACTCGGACACGACCTCGCCAATTACTGCGAGCAGCAGGCCCGGATCCGTCAAAGGGCGGCTCCCGGCGAAGATCAGGTCGTCGCCACGGTATTCCGCAAGCTTCACGATCTGGTCGTGACTGTCCACTCGTTCGGGCGCCGGTGGGAATGCAAATGCGGTGAGCCCCTGCTCCCCGAGCTTCGGGACCTGCTGCGCCAGGAATGGCGGGACATATTTGGCGATGTCCATGCTGACTGGCAGGATGACGAGATAGGTCGCAGACACGACGTTCGGGTCCGCGGCATCGCGAACGTAGACGATCGCGTGGCCTCTGGGACGATCTGGGTCGCCGCGCTCGAAAGTCAAATCCATTGCAATCGAACCTGTCCTTCAGGCCCCTTCGAAGTCTAGTGTAAGCTCACCCGCCGGCTCTTACCGGCGCTCGTTGGAAAGAGGACGCCGCTGCGACTGTACGCCTCCCTTGCCCGACCGATGGCATTCGCAATTCCGCCTGAGGCTTCCCACAGGCTCGCGGAACTCTCACTGCGCGCCGGGTTTGCCTGGGCCGGGCTGAGCCGGTTCATGGCACACCGGGATGAGCGCCTTGAGACGGCGATATGCGGCGTGCACGTTCCCAACCCGGTCGGCATGTCGGCCGGCTTCGACAAGAACTGCCGCGTCCTCGGTTCCCTCCTCAATCTCGGATTCGGGTTCGCGGTCGGCGGAACGGTGACGCTCAATCCGCGTGCGGGGAACGCAAGGCCCCGCCTTTTTCGGAACATACGGGACCGCGCCCTGGTGAACGCCCTCGGCTTCCCCGGGGTTGGTCTCGATGCCGCCGAACGGCGTTTGCGACGGCTCGGGTCGCGTCACCGCGGGCGGGTGTTCGCGAGCGTCGCGGGCACAGAGGACGGCGAAATCCTTGAATGCCACGCGAGGCTCGAACCGTACGTCGCCGGGATAGAGGTAAACATCAGCAGCCCCAATACCGCGGGCCTGCGCGTGTACCAGGAACCGGAGCGGTTGAGCGCGCTGGTCCGGAGTATCGCTCTCCAAAAACGGAAGCCGCTGCTGATCAAGCTTCCGAGGTTCGCCGAAGCCGGTGGCGAAGCGAGAGTCGCCGCACTGGCGCGGGCTGCGGTCACCTCCGGCGCGGAAGGGCTCGTGGTGGCAAATACTCTGCCCGTCGAAGACAGGCGGCTTGCGGTCGGCCGCGGCGGGCTGAGCGGGGCGCCCCTATTTGATTCGACGCTTCGGCTGGTCTCCGCCGTTCGAGAAGCGGCACCCTCCCAGGTCACGGTCGTTGCCTGTGGCGGGGTGTTCACAGCCGATGACGTTCGGCGCCTGCAGTCCGCAGGGGCGTCAGCCGTTCAGCTGTATACCGCCTTCGTCTACGAAGGGCCAGGACTCCCGGGGCGCCTGGCGCGAGACCTTTCGCGTGCCTTGCCAGGGGTTCCGTGATTTAGCAACTCGACGACTTCCGCGCGTGAGGGCATCGAGTCCTGGGCGCCGGGCTTGGACACGCAGAGCGCCCCCGCTGCGTTCGCCATCAGCACGGCCTCCCGTAACGGCCTGCCTTCTGCCAGAGCGACCGCGAGCCCTCCAGCAAACGCATCCCCGGCGGCGACGGTTGCCACGACGGGGACCTTGAACCCCGGCACGTGGCCCGTGAAGTCGTCCGAGTCGACGAAGCAGCCCTGCTCTCCCAGCTTGACGATGGCGACTTTGACGCCCGGGCGCCGGACCGCCTTCGCGGCGCTTGCAGCGCCTTCGGGCCCGGTTACTTCGATACCGGTGAGCTCCTGAGCCTCGACCTGGTTGGGATGGAGGATATCGGCCAGCTCCAGGAATCCTTCGGGCAATGTCCGGACCGGCGCCGGGTCCAGCACGACCAGTACGCCCTCCTCGCGCGCCTTCGCCATGCACCGCCTCGTCAGATCGATCGAAATCTCCTGTTGCACCAGGAGCACCGAAGCGCTCTTCAGCGCTCGGCTCGCATCGGCAAGCTGCCGGTCACCGCAAGTAGCGTTCGCGCCATACACCGGAAGGACATGATTCTGCTTCGTGGCGTCGCTGAAGATGAGCGCGACCCCCGACGCCTGCCCTTTCGCCCTGCGAACGTAGCGGCAACCGACGCCGTAGCGTTCCATGGTCTGGACGAGCTCGCGGCCAAAGATATCGTCCCCGACCTGCCCGATCATCTCGACCGCACCGGGACGCCCGGAAATCCTGGCTGCGGCGACCGCCTGGTTAGCACCTTTGCCGCCGCCGCCGGTCGAAAAATGATTGCCCTCAAAAGTCTCGCCCGGCCGCGGAAACCGGTCCGCCTCGATGAAGAGGTCCATGTTGATGCCGCCAACCACGACGATCCGGCCTCTGGGGTTGCGCGGCGTGATCAGGTTGGGGGCGGCTGATAACATATGGCGGTTTCGTGCCAATCGAGTTTCATACGTAGAAAGCTTTGAAGTCCTTCCGTTTTACCCCTCGGCAAGCAATGTGGTTTCTGACCCTCGCGGTCACGGCGTACTTCCTGATCGCCGCGCTTCGGGGGCAGTAATTCTCTTTTCTCAGGCGCCTCGGGTTTTCCAGATCCCGGCCTTCTCGGCGCGCGCGTTCGACTCGTACTCCTTGAAGATTGCCGAATAGCGGATGTCCGGCGGCTGCTCGGAGTATCGAGCGAGCCCAACGGCAATCAGCGCCGCGTTCACCATGACCTCATCGTCGACCCACACGTAGCGCAGCAATTGCCCATCTGGATCGGCGTCGGTGACGTCCCGCTCCAGATACACTGTCTT
>JACQUF010000157.1 GCA_016210435.1 Chloroflexota bacterium | reverse complement strand
TCCTTACAGTGCGAGCCAGGTCCGGAGTTCACCCTGAGCTTTGTCGAAGGGACAGGCTCAGCGCTGAGCCCGACGAAGCGACGCGGCCGGCATGGATGATTGAGAGACGGGTGCATACGGTACTCGGAAGACCCTGAGCTGTCATCTTGAGGCATCCTGCGTGGCGGGCCGGGCCACGGCGGGCGTTACGATTGCGACCGCAATCAGGAAGGAACGGAGGCCGAAGTGACAGGTCGAGCCATGAGCGGTTGGCGGTCGAAGGCAGGAGTGACGTTCGAGACGTCCAAGGCGCCGGCTACCGGCACGCGGGGAATGGTGGTGACAAATCATCCCCTTGGCTCTGCCGCGGGCGTCGAAATGCTGGCGATGGGCGGCAACGCGATCGATGCGGCCATCGCGGCGGTTTTCGCGCTGAGCGTCGCCGAGCCGGCGATGGTGGGGCCATTCGGGGCCGGTTTCATCAATCTGCGCCTTGCCTCGGGAGAGTTCGCGATCGTCGACAACTACTCGGTTGCCCCGATGGCTGCTACCCCCACGATGTACCGGCCCCTCTCGGATACGTGGCCCGATTACATGGAGGTCGAGGGTGCCGAGAACCGGATCGGTTACCGGTCTGTCGCGGTCCCCGGCAACCTGATGGCCTGGTGCGAGGCCCTGCAGGAATGGGGCACTCTCCCACCACCCGCCGTGATGGCCCCGGCGATCCGATACGCCGAACACGGCTTCCCGGCGTCGCATTACCTGGCGGACACGATCAAAGAGAACGCGGAGGCGCTGGCCAGGTTCCCGGCGAGCGCAGCCGTCTTCCTTCCGAAGGGCGTTCCGCCCAAACCCGGAGAACGCATCGTGCGCACCGAATATGCCGCGTCTCTCAGGACGATCGCAGGGCAGGGTGCGGCCGCGCTCTACGACGGCGAACTCGGGCGGGCGATCGTCGAAGACATCCAGCAGAATGGCGGCCTCATCACGCTGCAGGACCTCAGAACTTACCGCACGATTCGACGGGCGCCCCTGCGCGGAACCTATCGAGGCTTCGAGGTCGTCGTGCCTCCGCCAGCGTGCTCGGGCGGCACACACCTGCTGCAGATGCTGAACCTTCTCGAAGGGTTCAATGTATCGGCACGCGGCTTCGGGACACCAGAGATGCTGCACCTGCTCGCGGAATCGATGAAGATCGCGTTCGCGGACCGCTTCAGGTACATGGGCGACCCGGAGTCCGTCGGGATGCCTGTTGAATGGCTGACCTCCAAAGGCTACGCAGCAGAGCGAAGGGACCAGATCGACTTGAAGCGGGCAGGCACGTACGCGGCTGGCGTGCCGGGCTCACGCGAGTCTGGCAACACTACCCATCTCACGAGTGCTGACGCCGCTGGCAACGTGGTCGCCATGACTCAGACGATCAACGAAGCGTTCGGCTCGAGGGTCACGGTGCCGGGTACGGGCATGCTGCTGAACAACAACATGCAGATGTTCGACCCGCACCCCGGCCATCCAAACTCGATTCGCCCCGGCGCGCGCCAGACGAGCAGCATGTGCCCAACAATCGTCCAGCGTGACGGAGAGCCGTTCCTGGCGATCGGCACGCCCGGAGGCACCAGGATCTTCCCGAGCATCCTGCAGGCGATTTCCAATGTCATCGATCACGGGATGACGCTGCAGGAGGCGGTGGAGGCGCCCCGAGCCTGGACGCAGGGGCAGGACTTCGAAGTCGAGGAAGCGATTCCAGAGTCGGTCAGGTCCCAGCTGCGGTCGATGGGCCACAGCGTGACTGCATTGCCGCGGGTCGCGGGCGGGATGAACGGCATCCTGTTCGACCGTGCGGGCGTCATGACCGGTGCAGCCTGCTGGCGGGCGGACGGCGCGCCGGTTGGCATTTCAGGTGGGCCTGCCAGGCCGGGCGCTCGTTTCGGCATGTCCGCACGGTAGCGCGCAATGCCTTTCCCGGAATTCGAATTCGCATGTATCACCTGCGGCCGGACCCGCCCGCCCGCTTTTACCGAACTTGAATCCGGATGCTGCGGCGCACCGTACGAGATCGTGTACTCGGCCGGTCCAACGGGCGACGCGCCGCGGCTTCCGCTGCGTACGGGAGCACCCCGGATAACGCTGGGGGAGGGCAACACTCCGCTCGTAGAACTGCGTCGCACGGCGACCGCACTTGGATTGGGCCGGTTATGGGCGAAGCTCGAATTCGCGTCTCCAACCGGTTCATTCAAAGACCGGGGCAGCGCGGTGCTGGTCTCTGCAGCGGCCGACGGTGGCGTCGTGGAGTTCGTTGAGGATTCGTCAGGCAATGCCGGGGCATCGGTGGCTGCCTACGCCGCGGCGGCCGGGCTGAAAGCACACGTATTCGTGCCGGCGAGCGCGGCCCGGGGCAAGCTCGACCAGATCGCAATCTTCGGCGCCGAACTTCACAGGGTCGATGGCCCCCGCCAGGCGGCAACCGAAGCCGCGCGCGAGTTCGCCGGCCGGCGCGGTCTTTCATATCTATCGCACAGCCTGAGTCCCTACTTCACCGAGGGGATGAAATCGTTCGCGTTCGAGGTGGCCGGTTCCGAAGCGGCCGGCGCCGGCGACGTCCTCGTCCCCGTGGGCAACGGAACGCTGCTGGTTGGCGCCAGGAAGGGCTTCGAGGAGCTTGCAGCCGCGGGGCGCCTCGGGGCAGTGCCTCGCCTGCACGCGGTCCAGTCTGAAGCCGTCCAGCCGATCATCCACGCGCTGCACGGGAAGATCGACGCGCCGGCGCCCGGTCCGACGATCGCCAGCGGCATCGCGGTATCGAAACCTCCCCGCCTTCGTCAGGTTGTGGCAGCCGTCCGCGAGACTGGTGGGTCAGGCGTAGCGGTCGGCGACCAGG
>JACQUF010000155.1 GCA_016210435.1 Chloroflexota bacterium | reverse complement strand
TAGAAGCCCTGTCCCTCCTGACTGCCGATCACGCGGTCCCGCGCCACTTCGTAGTCCTGGAAGACGAGTTCACTGGTATCCACACCGCGGTAGCCCAGCTTGTTCAGGTCCCGGCCCGCGGTGAAGCCGGGCCCCTTCTCCGCGATGAACGCCGTGATGCCGCGGTGCGCGGCCCTCGCATCGGGATCAGTCTTCGCGAGAAGCATGAATACCGTGCCTTGCCGCCCATTCGTGATGAACAGCTTGTTGCCATTTACGACGTAGCGGTCGCCCTTGCGGATTGCCGTCGTCCTGATCGCCGCGACGTCGCTTCCGGCCCCGGGTTCGGTGAGGGCGAGGCCAGCTCTCGCCTCACCAGAAGCAAGTCTCGGCAGCCATGCCTGCTTCTGCTCTTCGGTGCCGTATTTGGCGATCGCATACGCCAGGATCGAGTGCGTTCCGATCGGCCCGGTAATGCTGAGCCAGCCCTTCGCAAGCTCCTCGAAGACCATCGCGTAGGTCGTATAGTCGAGGCCAAGGCCGCCGTATGCCTCCGGGATCACGATCCCGAAGAGGCCCATCTCGGCCATCTTGTCGACGAGGTCCGCGGGATAGGTGTCCTCCTCGTCATGTCTGGAGGCAACCGGGACGACATCGCGTTCGATGAACTCGCGGACCATTGCGAGGATCTGCGCACGCGCCTCGTCGATGCTTCTGTTCATGAGCGCGCCTTTCGCTGTGCCGCGCCAATTATCATCTGCGGCGAAGGGGTCACCCGGTGTCTCCTCGACGGTTTCAGGTACGTGCTGAGCCTGCCGGGCCAGGGTGAGAGGTTGGCGACGTGACTTTCGGGCGATACTTCGAAGACTTCAGGGCAGGCGAAGTCATGAAACACTGGCCCGGCCGCACGATCTCAGAGGCCGACAATACCTGGTTTTCGCTGCTCACCCAGAACCAGAACCCGCTCCACATCGATTCCAACTATGCGGAGAAGCACACGCAGCATGCCCGGCCGCTGGTCGTGGGAACGCTCGTCTTCGCGATCGCAGTAGGGCAGACCGTGGCCGATGTTTCAGGCCGTGCCATCGCGAACCTCGAATACGAGAGGGTCACGCACGATGGCCCGGTCTTCGCCGGCGATACGATCTACACGAGCTCGACAATTCTGGAAACGAAGCTGTCATCGAGAGGCGACCGGGGCGTCGTGTATCTGGAGACGGTGGCCACGAACCAGCGCGGCGAAAAGGTCCTTACGCTACGGCGGAGGGTGCTGATACCGACGCGTGCGCACGCGACGCTGGGTGAGGGCAAGCTGCCTTAAAAAGGGCGTAAGTCACCCTTGCCGGCCAACCGAGATCACTTCGAAACCTTCTCCCCGCGCCGCCTCCGCCAATCGGGAATCCAGGGTCAGGAGCCGGTGCCCGCGCGGCGTGCCATTCGCCCATTCGGATGCCGCCGCCAGTTGAGCAGCATCAGCCGCGCGAAGGGGGTATCGGAATAGCAATCGAATCGCGCGATCTCTGACGCTTCCAGATGGCGCTATTTCTTGCCAGCTAACGCGGTACGTATCCAGTGCTGCCATGGCATCCTCCGACTGCCTTCTGGTCAGAATTCCCTCACGTGTTACTCGGCACAGCGCAGATACGGACTCGATCGAGGTGGCCCACCAGGTGACGATCATGGGATCTCCTTTCAAGATCCCTTCTATCTCGGGCGATGATGCCTGGCGGATCAAGAGCGGCACGATCGCCGAGGCGTCCCAGTAGATCACCAGCCGCTCTCTCGTTCCTCGAGCAGCGCCTTCAGGGCCAATCCTTTCGGATCTTTAGGCTTCGGCATGTTGAGGAGTCTTTTCAAGCGAGCTCGGGTCATAGGCACCCGGGCGGGGATCACGATCCCCCTGGCAACAAGGCGGGCCAGTTCGTCGTCCATGCTCGGAAAGGGTGAGAGTTTTGCGACAGGCCGCCCTCGGTCGGTCACGACAATTTCTTCGCCGTCTCTTACGTGCCTGAGCTGTTCTGAGAGTCTTGCCTTGAGCTCGGTTACCGAAATAGTCTTCATGGTCTCCACATTCTAGTCAATCTGGTCATTTCCTGCCAGATGGGGCGCGCCCCACGGAGACGGAGTCCTCGCGACTCAGCCATCGTGCGGCCCGCGTACCGTCCCAGCGCGCGGCGAACCACTCCCGGCCCAGGCCAACCCGGTGGTCGCCCAGAGCGTGCCGCCAGCTCTCGGTCAATGCCAAGACGAACTCTTTGCGCAGGTAGTCTCCCCATCCGAGGGCGTTCAACGCTCCCCCGCCAACTCGCCTGTGTTGCAGCCAGTCCATCCACACCCAGTCGGCAGCCTCCGCCGCGGTCTGCGGGTATGACTCGGAATGCGGAAGCACCGGCGATACCTGCAGCCGGACCGGAATACCTGCTCGGCGCAAAGCCATCAGCGCCTCCAGCCTTGCCCTGACCGGTGGATTCCTGGGGTCGAGAGCCCGCCTGACATCCTCGCGGTCGCTCGGCAGGGAAATCCCGATTTCCACACGACCGCGCAACTGCTGGTAAAGATCGATGTCGCGCAGGACGAGCGGGCTGCGGGTGGAAACGAGAAGCCAGCGGAAACGGATCCCCTCTCCCACCAGTGTTTCGAGAAGTCGCCGCGTTATCCCGTACCGGCGCTCGGCCGGTTGATAGGGGTCGGTAGTCGCAGACATGAAAACGGTCGCGCCTGCCAGCCGATCGCCGTGCCTGCGCAGCACGTCTGCTGCACGTGCGCGGACCTCGACGTAGTTACCCCACCCGCCGAGGCGCTCGGCCCGGCCGTACTGCAAGTCCGGCACGTAGCAGTACACCCGCCCGTCGCCAAGCCCGCCCCCGCACTGAAACGCGCATCCCGAATAGGGGCTCATCGTGTAGTCGAACTCGCGAACCCATGAGAAGCGCGTCTGCCGGAGGAGAAGCGTCGAGGTATCGGTGACGATCACTCTCGGCGCCATCAGGATCTGCCCTCACCCGGCCTCCGGCCACCCTCTCCCCGACGTGGAGAGGGAGAGGGGGAGGGGCAAGGGGCGCTCGCCGTCACCGCCCGTAGCGCCAGGAATAGCGGAAATTCCCCGCGGGCATGGTTCTCCGCGCGCGAAGTCCTTCCCGGCTGGCTGACGCGGTGCGATGGCCACTCTTCGAGCGCGTTCACCAGCAGGCCCGCCGCGGCCAGCGCGCCCACATATGCATGGATCGGCCGGTGATGCGTGAACGTGACCGAGCTTCCGGCTCGCCTGTGCGGCGTCATATCGATCGGGATCTTCAACGGCGTCAGGTACCCGTCGATCTCGCGCTTCAAGAGTTTTCGGGCTTCGTCGAGCTTCCACCGGCTCTGCCTTGGGATGCGAAATGCCGGGTGATTCACGACCACCACGAACCTCCCGCCCGGACGCAGCACCTGGGCGGAACGCGCGAAGACGGGCTCGACCGGATCGATGTTCTGTGCGGCCAGGACGCACACGACCGCATCGAATGATGAATCGGCGACGTTCTCGAGACGTCGCGCATCGCCGATCGCATAGCGGATCTCCCGGGGCGACCGTTCTCGTGCCGCGTCGATAAGCCGGCGGGAGAGATCGATGCCGGTGACCCTGGCGCCGGCCTGGTGCATCGCGCGCGCCACCGCGCCCTGCCCGCAGGCGACGTCGAGCGCACTCTCGCCCTGTTTCAGCCCGAGGAGCTCGAGCACCCCCGGGATCACAACTCCCTGGTGATAGTCCGATCCTTGATCGGCCACCAGGGAGTCGTACCAAGCAGCAACGTGGTCCCAGGACTCGCCCTGGGCGCCCGGCCGATGTTCCTGGGCCTTACGCGGGCCTCGATTGCGCACAGGCATGCATCCTCTCCAGGCCAATGATATTGATCCGCCGCCTGCACCATCCGGAATTAGTACGTATGACACGTCGGTCGTCGCACGGAGGCGGGATAAGCTCACGACCAGTTACAAACCTTCATCTCGTCGATCGCGTCCCGAGGCTACAGACTGGTGCGCGCCCGGACCACCGCGAACGGAGTGAATACGGTCCACGTGTTTGAGGCTCTTAATTAGGAGGGGGCGATGCTCGAACGACGCCCGATCGCCGCCCGGAACACACGCTGGGCTGCGGCTGGCACGCGCTGGCTGCTCAGCCTCGGGATGTCGCCGAACTCCATCTCGGTCGCCGGCATGATCGCTGGGATCGGGGCGGGCTTGGCCTTCGCATCGACCTCGCTCGCAGGCGACGGAATCGCTCCACGGGTCCTCTGGCTTGCGGGCGCGTTGCTGATCGAACTCCGATTGCTTGCCAACCTCTTCGATGGCATGGTTGCAGTTGAATCGGGCCGGACTACGCGGCTTGGCGAGCTGTTCAACGAGGTGCCGGACCGGGTTTCCGACGCCGCGGTCCTGGTCGGCGCCGGCTACGGAGCAGGGGGCGACATGACGCTCGGCTTCGCCGCGGCAACGGTGGCGATATTCGTGGCCTATGTGCGCGCGGTTGCGAAGGCGAGCGGCGCGCCGAGCGATTTCAGCGGGCCGATGGCAAAGCCTCAGCGGATGCAATTGATGGCGCTAACCGCCGCTTTCCTGGGCTTTGCCCCGAGCGGGTGGCATCCGGGCTGGGGTCCGGGCGGGAACTGGGGCCTGATAGCAGCCACGTTGGCAGTCATAGTCGCTGGCGGTACCTTTACTGCAGCCCGGCGGGCCGTTCGTGCCGCCCGGGCGTTAGGAACGGAGTGAATCATGGCTGGTCGGGCGACCACCGCGGGGCGTTCCCGGGCCGCATCAGGCTCTGGGCTGCGTTACCGCCTAATTACGGGCGTCCTTGTGCTCCTCGTGCTGTTCGGCTTAGCGTTCATGGGCGTGGCCTGGTACTACGCGGGGCAGATTGAAAGCGGCGCCCTGAGGGTAGACCGCGAGCCTCACAAGCGCGAGCTGCGAGTCGAAAGCATCACGCAGAGCCCGGCCGAAATCAGGCTCGTGCGGATCGCCGGCGACACACATCTCGACGACCCGGGGACTTTCGGCCTGGAGGGTCCACGTGGGTTCGGACTGATCCGCGACATCAAGTTCGGGGGAGAGTCGGAGGTCATCCGAAGCTTTGAGATCGTCCAGGGGACGATCGACCCCGGGGACCTGGTGCGCATCGACAAGGCCGCTTTTCCTGGAGACCCGGGAACGGCTCATGGCCTGATTTTTGAAACGGTCCGACTGAAAGCGGAGATCGGCGATCTGCCTGCCTGGTATGTTCCCGGTAAGGACGATACGTGGGCGATCATGGTTCACGGACGCCGGGGTGAAAAGCAGGAGGCGCTGAGGGCGTTGCGCACTGTTGCGGGCGCCGGGCTTCCAGCGCTGGTCCTCGGGTACCGGAACGACGACGGCGTTCCTGAGGATCCATCGGGGTATTACCAGTTCGGGCTAACCGAATGGAAAGACGTCGAAGCCGGCGTCCAGTATGCCGTTGATCACGGCGCCACGGACATCGTGCTGGTCGGTTTCAGCATGGGCGGCGGAATAGTTGCCAGCTTCATGTACCAGTCGCCGCTCGCAGACAGGGTCGTTGGCCTGGTCCTGGATTCCCCGATGCTCGATTTCAGCCAGACCATCGACCTCGCGGCACGGGACCGGAATCTGCCCGGTGTCGTCGCAGACGCAGCAAAGTGGATCGCGAGCATCCGGTACAACGTCGACTGGAAGGCGCTCGACTATCTCGATCGCGTTGGCCAGTTGCAGGACCCGGTGCTGCTATTCCACGGCGACGCCGACGAGACGGTGCCGATATCGATTAGCGAAGAATTCGCCCTGCGGCGCTCTGACATCGTTACCTATGTGCCGTTCAAGGACGCTACCCACGTTGGATCGTGGAACGTTGACCCGGCGCGCTACGAATCGGCCCTCAGCCGCTACCTGACCACGGCCGCTTCCCAGTAGCCGCCCGACGGATTCAGGAATAATCGGTTCAGGAAACGGCGCGAATCGCGCTTCAGCTACGGATTTCGAAAACCGCCAGCCCTTGACCCCCTATGCTAGAATCCGCCCGGCCTTGGAGGAATGACAACCGCATAGCGCGCGTTCAGCACCTCGTTGTGATCGACCTCCGCGAACAGCGATCAGAGTGAGCGTCATGTATGGCGTTCGGGTTTGGCATCAGGAATCGCCGGGATATCGGCCGGACGGGGGGAACCGTCGGTGGCCTTTCCCAGGCGCCGATTTCTGTGCACGGTTAGGCCAGCGAAAGTAGGAGGTTCATTCGATGACTTGGGCTGAACGCGTTGGCGATCTGTCGAAGAGCGTCGCCTTGCTCTTCATTAATCTCGGCCGGGTATTCACGTTGGCGGTTCGCATCGCGGCGGAGTTGCTGGACAGGCTGGTGGTCAACCTTGCCGAACGCGGCGAAGAGGGGATCCGCCCCCTTCAGGCGAACGCCAAGGCCTACATCAGCATTCCGACCACGGTTGCCTGGCTCAGCGTGTCGATCGTGTTGCGAGTGGCGTCGATTGCTACCGT
The DNA here is from genome assembly GCA_016210435.1 of Chloroflexota bacterium. Classification (GTDB taxonomy): domain Bacteria; phylum Chloroflexota; class Dehalococcoidia; order Lucifugimonadales; family Lucifugimonadaceae; genus VGZT01. Next base: position 3,616 of record JACQUF010000155.1, on the reverse strand, counting down.
GCTCGCGCGCCAGGCCACGACGACCGCGGACGAGTTCCTGCGCCATCTCGCCGAGGTCGAAGCATAACCCGGGGACTTTATTCCCTGAGTTTGAAGTAGGCATTGCTGGGCCCGCCGACCGCGGCGCCGCGGCGGCGGGCCCAGGCGCGCAGGGCCCCTCCCAATCGTGACTACTGCGTACGCGATCGCATCGGCTGCCTCGTGGGGCGATCACCTGCGGACGACGGGCAAGCTCGCGCGACGTGCCGCGATCTTGTTCATTGCGCTGGGCACCGGCCTCGTCAGGGGCATCGTCCGCGCGGTCGCGTCCGCGGTTTCCGGCGGCGCCTCAGCGCTCGAGCAAAGTCGTCGCCATGTTTCCGGTCCCATCGTCTACCGGGGCTTCATTTCATCCATCGATCGACTCGCCGCGGCGATCGCCTGGGGCCTCACCAGGCTCGGCGGCGCGCTGCATTTCGCCGATCGCAAAATCACGTCGCTCGATGCTGCTCTGATTGCACGTGCCTGAATCCGTGCGTCTTTTTTACAACATGTAACGCGCTTTTTACGGATTCGTAAGACACCTGTAACACGTATCGTCTTAACCTTGAATCAGGACTCTCAACCGAGTAATTGTTCAGGGCAAAGACGTGGAAATCACATACCGGACCATCGACCAGCTTCGAGACGTCGTCCACGGTTTGGCGAACCAGTTCCTGCCCGACGGCTGCAGGCCATTTGTCGATATCTTTGCCCGAGTCCGTGCCCGGCGTGAACTGCGAGTCCTCATCGACGCCGCGGTAAAGCCACTCGGTCGCGTCTCGCCTCTCCAGGTAATTGAACTGCTGTTCTATGGCAACCCCCGCATGATCCGCAAGGTTGCCGGCATCTACGGGCGAGGGCTCCAGCCGTCGCCCGTCCGCCAGATGCGCGCCGCCGCCTGACCCTCCAGCGGCTGTCACTCTGAGCCCGGCTGCGCCGGGACGGTCAGCTGGACCAACGGGTCCTTCGTCCGCCTCAGGTGGACTCAGGGCGACAGAATCTCTACGCGCGCAGGGTGCGCGTTCTCACTTTCTGCGAAAATCCCCGCCGCTCCCGAGTCGGCATCGGGATGGCCGATGCCGACAGCATCGGCGTCAGAGGAGAGGCGACATGGACCTCGAGATCCGCGGCAAGCGCGCGCTCGTGACCGGCGCCAGCCGGGGGATCGGCAAGGCGATCGCCCGGGCTCTCGCGGTCGAGGGCTGCGACGTCGCAATCTGCGCGCGCAACCGGGCGCCGCTCGAGGCAAGCGCGCGGGAACTGGCCTCAGAAACGGGCCGCCGTATCCTTCCGATCGTCGCCGATACTGGATCGACCGAATCGGTCCGCGAGATGGTCGATGCGGTCATCAAGAGCCTTGGCGGCGTCGATATCCTCGTGAACAACGCTGCACGCCCCGGCGGCCAGGGCGCCGTGCCCGCCCTCGATCAGATAACGGAGCAGGCGTTCAACGAGGACATGAACGTGAAAGTGCTCGGGTATTTGCGCTGCGCGCAGGCGGTTGCGCCGCACATGATCCGGCAGAAATGGGGCCGGATCATCAACATAAGCGGCCTTGCCGCCCGCAACGCCGGATCGACCATCGGGTCCATGCGCAACGTTGCGGTCTCGGCCATGACCAAGAACCTTGCCAACGAGCTCGGCCCGCACGGAATCAATGTGACGGTTGTCCACCCGGGAACGACTCGGACGGAAGCAACGCCTCGCGTGATCGAGCGGCGCGCACAGACGGAAGGGGTAACGCCGGAGGAGGTCGAGCGGCGAATGGCCCGGAACAATGTGCTTGGCCGGATCATCGACGCCTCGGACATCGCCAATGTCGTCGCTTTTCTGGCGTCGCCGAAGTCGGTTGCGATCAACGGGGATGCGATCGTCGCCGGGGGTGGCGTGGGCTCTGCCATCTACTACTAAAGACGCGAAAGGGGTTACGAGATGCTCAAGGCGGGGACCGGCCGGGTCGACATCACGCCACCAATCGGGATCGCTCATGCAGGTTGGGGGGCGGCGACCCACGAGAGGGCGGAAGGCGTGGACATGCCGTTCTACGTCACCGCGCTGTATGTGACCGACGGGGCCACCGAATGCGTGATCGTCGATATCGACATCCTGCTTCTTCCATCTGACCTCGACGGCAACTTGCGTCAGGCCGTAGAGCACGGCACCGGCATTTCGAGGGCCAATGTTTGGCTGTCCGCCACCCACACCCACGCCGCAGCGGAGTTCCCGGGAACGTTCCTTATCGGCGGCGCCGACCTGATCGAACCGTACATGGCCAGCCTGCCATCCGCGGTTGCCAGGGCGGCCGCGGAAGCGAAATCCATTGCCCGCCCGGTGCGCGTCGGCACGGGCAGCGGGTCCTGCGCGATCAACGTCAACCGAAGGCCGAGGACCGAGAAAGGTTTCGTGTTCACCGGGCGGAACTGGGACGGCTTCTCGGACCGGCAGGTCCTCGTGGTCGCGATCGATGATCTCGATGGCGGGCCCGTGGCGACGCTCGTCAATTACGCATGTCACCCCACGATCCTTGGGCCGGCAAACCGTATGCTGTCGCCGGACTACCCCGGGCACATGCGGCGGACGGTCGAGATGAACGTCGGCGGATTGTGCCTGTTTCTTCAGGGCGCGGCCGGAAACCAGGGCCCGGTGGTCACTTTTGTGGGCGACATCGAGGCACCACGCAAGCTTGGACGCCGCCTGGGCCTCGAAGCGGCCCGTGTCCGGATGAACATCGATCCGGTACCTCGAAAGGAACGGCTCGTTGAAATCGTCGGGTCGGGCGCCGATCTGGGAATGTATGCCGGCGAGCCGTTGGGGGAGCCGGACGACACCCTGAAGGTCATCACGCGTACGGTCGATCTCCCGGCAGGCGATTTTCCGCCGGTTGCTGAAATCGAAGCAGAATTTGACCGGCTGAAGGCGGACCTGCAGACAGCACGAGAGAAGGGTGCCGCCGCCGCGGTCAAGGCGGCGGTAATGGCGGCCAAGCGCTCATGGATCCGTCGCAACCTGGCGCGCATGGCGCAGCAGGACACGATCGCGGTACACATCCAGGCGGTGCGGCTGGGCTCGACCGCGCTCGTTGGCGTGCCGGCCGAGCCATTTGCTGAAATCGGGGTATCCGTGAAGGAGCAGTCGAACGCGCCGCACACGGTCTTCTGCGGGTACACAAACGGGCTGTTCGCCTACGTGCCGACCGCGCAGGCGTACGAAGAAGGCGGCTATGAGCCGCGTACGACACCGTTCCGCGCCGGGGCGGACACGCAGCTCGTCGATGCCTGCGTTCGGGCAGTCCAGGACCTCTGGGAATGACCGTCCTTTTTGCGCCCAGGTCAGCGCTTTGCAGGCCGGTGATGGATACTATCCGGCAAGGAGTGCGTCTCCTCTCCGCCGGGAGACGCTGTGGTGAGCCTGTCGAACCAGGGCGAGGGTGAGGGCAGTTGTTGCACACGTTTTCCGGAAATCCGTTTGACCGCGCCGAGGCTGTGCGCCGGGACCCGCTATGGATCGAAGCCGCCGCCCGCCGGACTGAGAGCCGGTTCCTGCCGTTCTGGAAACTGAACGTCATGGTCAGCAGGAACTCAACACCGGTCCTTGG
>JACQUF010000031.1 GCA_016210435.1 Chloroflexota bacterium | reverse complement strand
GCATCGGCTCACCGACGCCGAACGCCAGAAAGTGATCGATGCCGTGATCAAGGAGGCGTCGAATGGTCCGGCCGGCCCTCATCGCCGCTTGAGTGTCACCGTTGGCGTGTCCTCAGAAGCCGGCCATCTCGCCGCCGTCCGGGCGAGGGAGGCGGAACAGACAGGCGCGGCGTCCGTCATGGTCGCCCCGCCACGCATGGCGAAGCCGAATGACCAGGTGCTGTTTGGGTACTACGCGGGGGTCAATTCGGCGATATCCATTCCGCTCGTCGTGCAGGACCTACCGCAAGAGACCGGCGTCCATATGTCGCCCGACTTCATTGCGAAGGTGAACGCAGAGCTGCCGCGCGCGAAGTACCTGAAACTCGAAGACGCCCCGACCCCGCCAAAAATCACCCGCGTACTGAAGCTGACGGGCCCGAAGCTGGGAGTCTTCGGCGGGCTTGGCGGTTCGTTCCTGTTCGAGGAACTTCGCAGAGGAGCGATCGGGACCATGACTGGCTTCGCGTACCCGGAGGTGCTGGTCGATGTTTACCGGCGCCACTCGGAGGGCGACATCGAGGGTGCGCGAACCGCTTTCTACAAGTGGACGCCGCTCATTCGCTACGAGAACCAGCCTGGAATCGGGCTTTCAATTCGCAAGCACGTAATGCAGAAGCGCGGGCTTCTCGACTCGGCGCTCGTGAGGTCGCCAGGACCGAATATCGACGAGCCGACCCGGGCGGAGCTTGAAGACCTTATGCGATCGATGGGCCTGCCCTAGGCCGTCGGAACGCAGAGGTCACGATCCCGGCCATGCCAGCCGCAATCGCCAGTTGTCGCCGCACGAGTCCGTCCCCGGAGTTTGACGTTGTTCTCCAGGAAAACGTGATGGTGAACGCGCGCGACGGTGTGAGGCTCGCCACGGATATCTACTTTCCGGCCAGGGGTGGCAGGCGGGCGCCCGGGAAGTTTCCTGCCCTCCTGCACCGCACGCCTTACAACAAAAGCGAAGTAGAAGCCACGCTCGCTTACTGCCGGTTCTTCGCACGCCACGGATATGTGGCTGTAATACAGGACTGCCGCGGTTGCTTCCGGTCCGAGGGGGATGTCAATTTCCTGATCCCGGAGGCGGAAGACGGGTTCGACACCCTGCAGTGGATCGACCGCCAGCCGTGGACAGACGGCCAGGTCGGGACATGGGGGACGTCCTGGGCGGGGTGGACGCAGACCGCGCTGGCCGCGCTCGGGCCGAAGAATCTCAAGACGATGGTGCCGAACATGAGCGGCGCAGACGGGCACTCCAGTTCGATCCGGCAGGGAGGGGCGCTGGAGCTTCGATTCCTTGCCTGGGCATTCTGGCACTCCGCAACCAATACGCAGGCAAAGCTGAAGTCAGAGCCGTGGATCGACGGCGCGCTCAACCAAGGCGCGGTGCGCTTCCGAGAATGGCTGACCCGGATGCCGATCCGGCGCGGTCAAACTCAGCTCAAGCTCGTGCCTCCCTATGAGAAATGGGCGCTCGAACTCCAGGGACACGCGGACTTCGACGAATACTGGAAGCACCCGAGTCTCTCCCCGGCATCGCATTGGGACCGGTTCCCGGACATCCCGGTCCTCTGGGTCGGAGGCTGGTACGACTCGTACACGCGGGCGACCTTCGAGAACTTTCTCGGGATGTCGGAACGTAAGAAGTCGCCGCAGCACGTTCTTGTCGGCCCATGGACCCACGGGTCGGAGACGCCGCAGCAGCCTTACGCAGGTGACGTCGAGTTCACGAAGGATGCCGCGCTCGAGAGCTTCAGGGACCTGCATCTCAGGTGGTTCGATTACTGGCTCAAGGGCGTCCCCAACGGCGTAGACCGCGATCCACGAATCCGGGTCTACCTCATGGGTGGCGGAGGTGGGCGAAAGACCGGCGCGGGCCGTCTGCTGCATGGCGGACAGTGGCAGGAATTCGACCGCTGGCCGCCGGCTGGCGTCAGGGATACCGAGTACTTCCTGCACCAGGACGGGACGCTGAGCAGATCGAAGCCCCGCGCGCGCAACTCGAATACGACCTATCGCTTCGATCCCGCCAACCCTGTTCCCTCGATTGGCGGAAATGTGTCTTCGCTCGTGGACCTGGATGACTTGCCCGCCGGAATCAGCGATCCAGCGATGGTCCCGCGTCAAGCCAGGACGCGGGACATCATGAGCGCTGGTGGATTCGATCAAGTCGAGGCGCCACGCTTCTTTGGGTGCCGGCCTCCGTACCTGCCGCTGGGCGCGCGGGCGGACGTCCTCCTGTTCCAGACCGCACCGCTCGAGCAAGCGGTGGAAATAGCTGGTCCAGTCCTCGTGAAGCTGTGGGTAACGTCGAGCGCAGTTGATACCGACTACACGGCGAAGCTCATCGATGTCTACCCTCCGAGCTCGTGGTATCCGGGCGGCTACTCGCTCAACCTGATTGACAGCATCATGCGCCTGAGGTACAGAGAGTCGAGGGAGCGCGCCACGCTTCTCGAGCCCGGCGAAATCGTGCCGGTCACGATCACGCTCTATCCGACAGCCAATGTGTTTGCGGCAGGGCACCGGATCCGCCTGGACATATCGAGCTCAAATTTTCCGAGGTTCGACGTCAACCCGAACACGGG
>JACQUF010000167.1 GCA_016210435.1 Chloroflexota bacterium | reverse complement strand
GATCCATGGTCCTGCTCCTATGCGCCCAATGCGAGTGTGCCCGCGTCGCCCGGAGCAGGAACCCTCTCGACGACGAATCTGTTCAGCGTGCAATTTGAAACCTTGAGTTCCAGACGGCCGATAAATCAACTGCGTGGCAGAGGCAGGATCACCCAGCAGGGCGACGAACTCTGCCGGGTGATGTTCGAGCTGACGGAGTTCGCGCGAGGGGACGCGTCGCCCCCGCATTTCGAAGGCACGGTCCAGGTGACCGGCGGTGTCCCGCTTAATGTCGGGCTACCGGGCCTCGTGCTGGAACTATCTGATGGCCGGCGCGTGGCTATCGAGGTCGTACGGGTAAACCTCGGCGACCGCCACGAGACGTACGAGGTGCGGGGCAGCGTGCTGCCGCTCGTGGACGCGTAGTCTCTGCCAGCCAGTCCGGGGCCCGGCACGTGTCAGCGCCCCGACCGTGTCTTGTAGCCTCCCTACATGACCATTCCCCGGGAAGATGACGGCCGCGCCGCCATCGAAGCGGCACCGGATCGCCGCGCCGCGCTGATCATCCTGCCGACCGTGGTGATAGCGTCGGTGATGTTGCTGGCGGTAATCGCACTAGTTGCGGGAACCTGACCGGACTGGCGGCTCACGACCCGACCGAAAATGTGAGGTCACCGGAGGGTCGCGGGTTCCGGGCCCGCAGGCCTGTGAAGGCCGTATCTCTCGCCTCTTGCCACGGCGCGGACCGCGTCCACCACGAAGCCAGGCGGATCCGTCTTGCAAACATAGCTCCACACATTCGGAGCGGCGAGCAGATCCGTTACTGATCGGCGAGCAGCGCCGAGTACAGGATGATGCGTACGCCGGCGAACCGGAGACGGAGTTCTTCTGCGAGGCCGATGCCATCCTGCCGTGCCCGCCAGCCGTACGTCCAGAAGGACGATCGGGGGGTCTAGGTTCTCAATCTCCGAGAGAGCTTCTGTCGCGTTGCTCGCTTCACCGACCGTGCCAAGGTCTGGATAGCTGCGCAGCCGCGTGCAAGTCGCCGCACGCATCGGCGCGTAATCTTCGACTACCAGCACGCGAATGCGGCCGCCTGAGCGTTCGCCCGGAGCAACCATCGTTGACGATTCTCTTCCGGGACGAACCGGCCGTGCATACGTAGGCGGAAACGCAGTGATTGGGATTTGGACGATTGACCGGGTGCGAATGCTATTCAGACCGGCCGGTGTGCGTCCGCGGGGCTCCAATGCCGGGTTACGTCCGACCTGTCTCGCGCTGTCCATGGATGGTCGTACCAATCTTGGCCGGTCGATCGCCTCGGTCGAGAGGGCGCGGCCTACTCGTGGCGACTAAAGATTGGCGGCGACTCTACGATGGCTTTCCGCCGCGGGCGTCTAGCGCCTCTGAGGCTGACCGTCCGCCACGTCTCACGCTTCGACGAGCAGGGAGTACGTGCCAAGTTCGCCCGGGAGTTCGGACTCCCCCGAAAGGCTCCCTGTCACTGCCGCACGCTTGCCACGGCAGCTCGAGAAGATTGGCTTCCCGGTCGCCCGTTGCTACTGGCGGTCCGCTCGCTCTGCCCAATGGCCGGGAAGCTGACTTCGACCCGAAGGCCCCCGCCGTCGCGCGGATGGATTGCTAAGGTAGCAGCGTGCGCGCTCGCGATGGCCTGGACGATAGACAGCCCCAGGCCGAGCCCGCCTCCGGTATTCGTGCGCTCGGCCCCAAAGCGGAGGAAAGGACGGGGCAATCGCTCCACCTCCGACTCGGGCACGTCAGGGCCTGTGTTTGTCACGGAGACGACGCTCCGTCCAGTCGCGCTCTCGGTGACGACTTCGACGAGACCACCCGAGAAGTTGTAGCGTAGAGCGTTATCGACGAGGTTCGCGAGAAGGCGCTCCACGAGCCGGCGATCACCGGATACATAGGCGGGTGAGAGCGCCGAGTGGACTTGCAGGCCCCGGGATTTCGCATCCCTCTCGCGGGCGAGAAGTACCTCCTCCGTCACCCCCACCAAGTCGAAGGCCTCTCGCCGGTCAAGTCCCGATTGTCCCCGGGTGAGGGTGAGCAGGGCCTCGATCAGCTGTTCTTCCTGACCGGTCGAAGCCAACGCTCGTTCGAGCGTCATGCGTAAGGAATCTGCAGTCGCGTCGGGGTCGGTCAGCGCCACCTGAATCAGTGTTCGTTGGCGGGTCAGCGGAGTGCGCAACTCGTGGGACGCGTTGGCAACGAACTGCCGTTGTGCCTGGAAGGCCGCTTCGAGCCGATCGAGGAGACCGTCGATGGTGTCGCCGAGCTCCTTTAGCTCGTCTGCGGGCCCGCTTAACGCGAGCCGCTGGTGAAGGTTGGTCGCGGAGATGTCACGGGCGGTGGCCGTGATGGTCCGGAGCGGGCGTAGAGCGCGACCCGCGATCACCCATCCCAGTCCCATCGAAACGACGGCCATTACCGCGAGGGCGATCCCAGACTGCACGAGCAGCTGGCGCATCGTCTCCGCGTGCTGGCGCGCCGCCAGGGCAAAAACCTGCTGAGGCGAAAGATAGCCCTGCTCAGGTGCGGGACCCCCGTTTAAGGAGAGTTCGAGCCGCGCATTCTCGTCGAGCCCGGCCTGTTGGTCTGCAGCGGGACTTCTGTCTATGCGACTCACACCTACGGTTGCGCCGTCGGGCAGCGTGACGACCGCCGGATTACTCGCGGTGGCACGAGTTACGAGAACATACGTGATCGCCAGCAACGCGATTCCCGACAACAGGAACAGGGAGCCAAACAAGGCGGTTAGACGGAGCCGCACTGTACGCCGGGGTAAGTGAGTACGAGAGGCTACCGTGGTCAGCTGGCGAGCAAATCCCATGGCTACCCGACCCGATAACCGGAACTGGCCACCGTTTCGATGATCGGCGGATCGCCGAGCTTGGCCCGCAGGCGGCTGATCGTGATCTTGACGGCGTTGCTGAATGGGTCGGCGGCCTCGTCCCAAACCCGCTCCAGCATCTCCTCGGCTGAAACGGTCCGCCCCTGGGAGGCGAGCAGCAGCTCGAGGGCGCCGAACTCCTTTGGCGCCCGGGCGAGGTGTCGGCCCGCTCGAAGCGCGCGGCGCCGCGCCGTGTCGACGACGACGTCGCTGTAGCTAAGTACCGGCGGAATGGCGGGCTGCGCTCGGCGGACCAACGCACCGATGCGAGCGACGAGCACTGCGAAGTCGAATGGCTTCGGAAGGTAGTCGTCGGCGCCCAGGCCGAGTCCCTCCACCAAATCTTCGACCGCTGCCGCTGCCGTGAGCATTAGTACGCGGCTGCGGCGCCCGGCGCCCACGATCTGGGCGCAAACGTCATCGCCGTGCATGGCGGGCAGGTCGCGGTCCAACACGATCACGTCGTAGTCATTCACGCGAGCGCGTTCGAGCCCCGACAGGCCGTCAAACGCGACGTCGACCGCCATGCAGGCCCGGCGGAGGCCGACCGCCACCGCCTCGGCCAGCTCCTCGTCGTCCTCAATCACGAGCACGCGCACGCTACACCTTCTTGGCTCAATGAGGATACCTCGCATCGGGTTTCGGCAGGGTTTCACCCCGAGAGCGAAGAAGAACCACAGCGATGATACCGCCGCGAAACCGCGGCCTCTGTATAACCACGTGCCATGGCAGAACCGGCCGACCTGGAGATACGACGACATGAATTCACCTGACACGTCCAAGATCGGAGTCCGGCGCCCGACGGGGTGTTTGATTGCGGTAATGTTTCTGATCGCGCTAGCTCTGGCTTGCTCCGGCGGCCCGTCCGGCCCAGGGGTCGCAAGCATCGACTCCGCACCGACGGCCGCGAGCGGCTCGCCCGGCCCAGGGGTCGCGAGTGTCGATTCCACACCGGGCACCGCTAACGGCTCGTCGACGAGTGACTCGCCCGAGTCAAGGTTGCTCGCGTACTCGAAGTGCATGCGCGACCACGGCATTTCGAACTTCCCTGACCCAAGCAGCAGCGGTGGGCTCGCGATCGACGCGAGCACGCTTGGAGTCCCGCCGGACTCGCCGCAATTCCAAAGTGCCGATGAGGCGTGCAAGCAGTACATGCCGAACGCTGGAGAACCGCAGGCTCCGCCTCCAGAGGTTCGAGAGGCGGCCCTGAAGTACTCCCAGTGCATGCGGGACCACGGTATCTCCAACTTCCCTGACCCGCTTCCATCCGGCGGCCTCGCGGTGGATGGCAATGCAGTCAATATGGGCTCACCGCAGTTCAAAGCCGCCGACGAAGCATGTAGGGAGTACTTGCCAGGCGGCGGCCAGGGAGGAACCCTCAGTCAAGGCGGTAGTCAAGGCGGTGGCGGCCAGTGAGGACCGGACACCCGCAGCCGACGGCGCGACCGGCGGCGGAGCGCGCGACGAGCTGGCGACGGTTGCGCCGTCGGTGGCTGGTAGTGGGCGCTGCTTTGGCGTCGGGCATGGCGGCCGTCGTTTGGGTCTGGGCCTGGGGACCCGCCGCCAGGCAACCGGCAACCAACCCCGGGTTGCCTCCAGCCACCGCCAGGATCACGAAGACGACGCTGAAGGAAACCAGGACGTTGACGGGCACCCTTGGCTACAGCGATCCGGCGCCGGTTACCGCAACCATACCCGGGACGCTCACCTGGATCGCGCCCGTCGGGTCGACTGTAGAGCGGGGCGACCCGCTGTTCGAGGTCGCCGGGCGGCCGGTGGTCGTGCTTTACGGATCGTCGCCCCTGTACAGAACCCTGCGTGACGATGTGGCCATTGCGGAGCCGCAGGTAAAGGTTGCGCGGGCACGGGCCGCCCTCCGGGACGCCGAGGACGCCCTGGTCACGGCGAAGACTCAATCTTCCCTTGAACTGGCGCAGGCCGAGGCGAAGGTCGCCGACGCCAGGGTCGCCGTGAAGAAGGCCCAGGAGGCGCTGGACGCCCTTAAGAAAAGCCCCAGCAAGGCACAGGACGCAGTCGATTCAGCGCGGATCTCCTTGGCCAACGCCGAAGGCGACCTGAAGCTAACGCGAAAGGGGTGGGACGGCAAGACGGACGCCGCTAAGGAGGCATTTGGCAAAGCGTTGGGTGGATATCGTGGCGTGTTCAAGAAGTGGCTGGGGATTGACCTGAGCGAAAGCGACGCAGACAAAGATCCGGAGTCATTACTGGATTCCTGGGACGTAGACCTCGATGAAATCTTCAAACGCCCCGGGCGATACTCCGATCTCGGTAGATTTACACAGACCCAAGGCGCCCCTTCCGACGACCCATCTACAAGATGGAATGAGACCACCGTATACACGTGGCTCAACTTCTACATCGGCACCATCGCTCCCACCTGCGAGGACGGTGTGATTCCGGCCCAGGGCGCGTGCGTCCAGAGAGAAATGGACGACGCCTGGAGCGCCTATCGGCAGGCGAGGGACAGCCTGGATGCCGCGGAAATCCAGGGCGCCAAGGCCATCTCCGACGCGGGGAGCGCCGTAACCCGGGCGAGACAGAACCTGACCGTCGCAGAGGAGGAATTCGCAGCGCTCGAAATGGGTCCGGATCCCCTGGAAAAAGACCAGGCGGAGAAGCAGCTAGCCCTGGCCCAAGCCAGTCTGGGCGTGGCCGAAGGGGACCTATCGAAGCTGAAAGGCGGTCCCGACCCGCTGAAAGTCGCCCTCATGGAGAGCGAGGTCGCGGCGGCCCGGGTCGCGCTTGAGAACGCCATCACGCAGCTCGATGCCGCGACCCGTGACTCCGTCTTGTCCGGCGCGGATGTGCAACAGCTCCAGCGGAACCTGGCTGAACTCGGCTATACCGGATTCACCGTCGACGGCACGTACACCCCTGCCACGGCGAAGGCCGTACGCGCCTGGCAGGCCGACCTCGGCCTCCCTGTGACGGGGATGGTCGAAGCGGGTCAGGTGATCTTCACGCCGGGGCCTATACGAATCGCCGAGCACAGCGCCAGCGTCGGCAACACCATACGCGATGGTGCGGTGCTCACCTACACCGACACGACGGGGCTGGTGACGGTGGAGCTCGATCCCGCCCGCCAGTCCCAGGTCAAGCGGGGGGACGCCGTGACCATCACACTGCCGAACCTCAAGACGACCCCCGGAACGGTGTCAAAAGTCGGAACAGTGGCCACCACGCCATCGACGGGCGGGCAAAGTGGCGCCAATAGGCCCACTATCCCGGTCAAAATCATCCTGACCGACCCGGCCGCGGCGGATGGCCTGGACCAGGCGCCAGTGCTAGTGTCGATCACGACCGCCACGGCCGCCAATGCGCTGGCCGTTCCGGTCACCGCCTTGCTCGCACTTGCGGGCGGCGGCTACGCGGTCGAAGTTGTCGACCCGGATGGTGGCCGCCGACTTGAGGCGGTCACCCTCGGGATATTTGACGACGCGGGCGGTCTCGTCCAGGTCACAGGCCCGGGGCTCGCACCGGGCCAGCGTGTCGTGGTTCCCGCGACATGAACACCCTCATGGACCCCGAGGACGCCGCACGCATCGCAGGCGAGAGGCCGCCGGTTCTCGAGGTTGAGGATGTCACCAAGACCTACGCAAGCCAGCCACCGGTCACTGCCCTGCGGGGCGTGACCTTGAATGTGCATGCTGGCGAACTGTTGGCTATAGTCGGTCCTTCGTGATCCGGCAAGACCACCTTGCTGCAAGTGATGGGCACGTTGGACCGCCCCAGCAGCGG
>JACQUF010000160.1 GCA_016210435.1 Chloroflexota bacterium | reverse complement strand
TGCGGGAGCGAAGGCTGGGCTTCGAGTAGGGTTCTGGCGCGAGAAGCCCCAATCCCGGACTGACCTCCACCCCCTCGCCCCCTCCTTCCACGAGGAGGGGGTATGTCGGCTCGTCACGAGGAGGGGGGTGGTGTCGGGTCGGGTCACGGTGTGCGAGCAACCGAAGCGCGGTACGCTATCGCGCAAGTCGGAAGCAATTGGAGGTACCGGGGCGTGCCTGCAGCGCGGCAGCGAGGTGTGATCGACTTCAACTGTGACATGGGAGAGTCCTTCGGCGCCTACAAGCTCGGACTCGACGAGGAAGTCATCAAGCACGTCAGTTCCGTGAACATCGCGGCAGGTTTCCATGCTGGCGACCCGAACTGGATGGCCAGGACCGTTTGGCTCGCCGAGCAGCAGGGCGTAGCTATTGGGGCGCACCCGTCGTACCCTGACTTGCCAGGCTTTGGCAGGCGCGACATGACGCTCACCCCCGAAGAAGTCCGGAATGTCGTCACCTACCAGATCGGTGCGCTCGCAGCGTTTCCCGCAGGCCACAGGTTGCAGCACGTGAAGCCGCATGGGGCCATGTACAACAAGGCGGTGGGCGATGAAGCCGAGGCGTCGGCGATCGTAGAGGCCATCCGGGCCTACGACCCATCACTGATCCACGTCGTGCTCGCGGGATCGAAATGGGAGCAGGTGGCCCGCAAGGCCGGAGCGAGAGTCGCCCGGGAGGCGTACTCGGACCGGGCCATCACGCCACAGGGGACGCTGGTGCCTCGCTCACAACCAGGCGCCGTCATTCACGATGAGGAACTTGTGGTCAGGCGCACGGTCAAGATTGCGGTCGAGGGCAGGGTAGTTGCCGTCGACGGGTCAGAAATCGAGTTCGACGCTGACACAATCTGCCTGCATGGAGATACACCCGGCGCAGTCCAGCTGGCCCTGGAGATCCGAAAGGAGCTGGCAAAGGCGGGGGTCAAGGTGAAGCCGATGCGCGAGATCATCCCGTGACACCCAGAGACCGCTCGTGACCACAGATTCCATCATCTACCCGCGCGTATTGCCGGTTGGTGAGTCCGCGCTCGTCATCGAATTAGCAGATCGAATCGATCTCGAAGTGAATCAGCGGATATACGACCTAGCGGCGGCCGTTGAACGCGAAGGCGTGCCCGGCGTCCAGGAGCTTGTCCCGACATATCGTTCGCTTCTGGTCCGATACGACCCGCTGAGGGCGAAATTCCCGGACCTGGCCCGCGTCCTCGATGAACTTGCCCAGGGCGCACCGAGTTCACGGAGCGCGCGCGAGCAGTCGAGGCAGACCTTCGAAATACCGGTCGTCTATGGAGGCGAAGAAGGGCCGGATCTGGCGACGGTCGCGGGACACGCCGGGATGACTGAGGACCAGGTAATCGCGGCCCACGTTGGTTCGATTTACCGCGTCTACATGCTGGGATTCGCACCCGGCTTTCCGTATCTCGGCGGCCTCGATCCCAGGATCGCCTGCCCGCGCCTCAAGACCCCTCGCACCCGCGTGCCCGCTGGGTCGGTCGGAATCGCGGAGAATCAGACGGGGGTCTATCCGCTTTCGACTCCCGGCGGCTGGCAGATCATCGGCCGGACGCCCGCCCCCGTTTTTCTACCTTCACGCGAGCCACCCGTCGCGATCCTGCCCGGGAGTTACGTACGATTCGCGAGGATCAGCCGGGGGCGAGCTTTAGACATTGCCGAAGAAGTCGCGCAGGGGTCGTACAGCCTCCCGCTCAGGCGACGGTAGGCCTCAATGGGCAGGCTTCGCGTCGTATCCCCCGGGCCTCTGACCACAACCCAGGACCAGGGCCGATTCGGCTATTCACGCTATGGCGTGTCGATCTCCGGTGCTGCCGACACTCATGCCCTGACCATCGGAAACATGCTTGTCGGCAATCCAGCCAATGCGGCGGCCATCGAGGTTACCTTTGGCGCCACAGAATTCGAGTTTCTGGATGAATCGGTATTCGCCCTGACCGGCGCAGACCTGGCAGCTTCGTTCAATGGCGCCCCAGCCCCCCTGAACCAGACCATCGCAGCGATCCCCTCAGACCGGGTGAGCTTCCAGTCACCAAAAACCGGATTCCGCGCATATCTCTGCCTTGCCGGTGGCGTAGATGTCCCGCCCACGCTCGGCTCCCGCTCCACGTACCTTGCCGCGGGGATAGGAGGGCACGAGGGTCGCGCCCTCCGCACCGACGATGTATTGCACACTGGATTGTCCGACCGGCCAGTCCACACCGGAAGGCGAGCTTCGCCTTCCCTGTTGCCACGCTACGGCGCGGACATCACGGTTCGAGTGATTGCCGGTCCGCAGTCGGACCGATTCTCCGAAACCGGGCTGAAGATCTTCTATTCGAGTGCGTACACCGTGACCGACAAGTCGGATCGCCAGGGTGTTCGGCTGGACGGTCCGATCATAGAAGCCGTCGCCGGCTACGACATCGTGTCCGACGCGGTCGTCACGGGCGCAGTGCAGGTGCCTGGAGATGGGAAGCCGATCGTCCTTCTCGCAGATCGCCAAACAACAGGCGGATATCCAAAGATCGGGGTCGTGGCCACCGTTGATGTCCCGTTGCTTGCACAGGTGACGCCAGGCTCAGTTGTGCGGTTCCATCCGATCAGCGTCGAGGAGGCGCAGGATGAGACCCGCCGCGCAATCGCCGCGCTGGCGGCGGCGGTTTTCGAAGAGCCTGAGCTGCAAGTGACGGAAATGCTCGTCGACGGCGTGCCTTACCGCCTGGAGCTCGCCCTGCCCCAGGCCCCGGCACGGCACCTCCGCGCGACCGCGCTGGTCAATGGCGTGCGCAGGGTTGTGGGCGCGGAAGTGCTCTAAGATTCGATTCCTGCGGGAGTAGCTGTGGTCGAAACAGGCGGAAGGTCATCCATACGAGGTTCAGGAGTCGACCCGGACGCGGGCGTGGCCGCCGCCATCGCCGTCGCCATCGCGATGGCAGAGGGAGATTCGAGGGCATCGCCTCAATCCGGGGCTGCTATTGCGGGCAGTATCACCCCGTGGGTCCTCGAAGGCCGCAGGCGCCTGATGGACGCCCGTAGTCCGGCCCGTCGATGACAGTTCGCCGATATCGGATCTCGATCGCCGGCAGAACATACGATGTCGAGGTAGGCGATCTGAACGCCTCGCCGGTTCGCGTCTTGGTCAACGGGATCACTTACGAAATCGAATTGCCGGCCCGGCCTCGCACGAAAGCTCGCCCCTCCCCCGCGCCGGTGGGCGCCCCGCCGCGCCAGCCGGCCTACGTCCCTGTACCCCAGCCTCTGGTTCCGGGGCCGGTGGCGCCTGCATCCGGTGGTGCGCACGCGGTAACCGCACAGATGCCCGGAAAAGTGGTCTCGGTGGCAGCCAGCGCAGGCGATCAACTTGCCCGCGGTCAGCCGATTTGCGTCCTCGAGTCGATGAAGATGGAGCTGACGATCGCCGCTCCTCGGGACTGCCGGGTGACGGCGGTCAGGGTGTCCGCGGGCGACACGGTTACGAGCGGTCAGGTACTCGCGGAAATCGACTAGCCTTCATCCCACACCCGCTCCCGCGATTGAAACTCCCTCCACTGGAAGCGCCTGTCGCTTCGAAGAGCTCAGCACGGCGCCTGAGCTCGTCGAAGGAAGGGAGATAGAGGGCGGAGGAAGACCCCCCGCCCCTGCGCCCCCGCCCTCCGGGGGCGAGGGTATGGAGATGGACCTCCGCGTTTTGAGGCGCTTCCTACGTAGTGTCGGGCGCAGGCGAAACTTAGAAGACGGCAACCGGGTTGCACGGCGAACCGGTCGTGTTGGTCAGGCGGAGCGGCAGGACATTGATCAGGAATTCCCACCGGTTCCGCTTACGGCACGCCTCGGCCAGTCCCTCGAGGTCCGCGTTATCGAGAATCCACAGGCCAAGCGCCACGATCCCGATCTGGTGCACCGGATTCGTAAACCGGGGGTAATCGCTGGGTGTCACGTCGTTCCCCGTGTCCGAGCCCATCACGGCCACTCCGCGCGAGTGGAGGAAGGGCAGGATCTCCGGTAGAGGGCCCGTGGTGCCCGACTGCGATACGTTGCTCGGGCCCTGCTGATTCCACCGCCTGAGCTGGCCGGTGCGCATCAGAAGAACATCGCCGGGCTCAACCGTGAATCCGCATTTCTTTTCTGCGGCTTCCAGATCGGCGAATCCGACGCCGTCAGGTCGTTCCAGCCACTCGGCGCCGCGCAAGTAGGGCACATCGACGAGCACGCCGCGCGTGACGATCCCTTGCCTGACGAGGTCTATGGATTCTTTCTTCGCGCCTTCCGCGGTCGTTACTTCGCTTGCAGCGTGGCCGTTGTACATGCGGCCGTCCCAGAAGAAATGCGCCAGGCTGTCCAGGTGCGTGATGGAATGCCCGTGAAATACCAGCCCGAAGTAGTCCATCGCCACCTGCCGGTCTGTTACGCGGTCGCCGGGCCGGTATGGTTCTCCAGAGGCGACCATGAAATGCTGAGGCTGGAAGCGGATGTTCGGCGCAGAGTCCCACTTGACCGGACGTGAACATGAAACGGTCGCTCCTTCGCGCACCAGGTCGATGGCAGCCTTCGTCTTCCCGGGCGAGAGGAAGTTCAGCGTGCCGAGCTCATCTGACGGTCCCCAACGCCCCCAGTTTGAAAGCGTTTTCATCCACCCAAGCAGTTCGTCCTGTGTTGGTCGCTTGTTTGGCATTGTTCGTCCTTTGATGTCTTTCGCTTAGCGGTCTGGCGGCTCGTCCAAGCTGCGGCGTGTGACGAAGCTATCCGGAGAGAGCTTCCCGTATCCGGGACGAAGCGGGGCACATGTTACAATCCCACGGCTCTTCGAAGCCTGCCCGCGTAGATATGAAATAGATTCGGGGGCGAATACCGGTGACGGTGCCCAGGCAAAGGTCCGAATACCTCGCCGCGCAGATCCAGGCGATTCACCACAACCTGCGATTCCTCGAGACCGTGGTGACGTCGCCCATCGGCCTCACCACCGATCTTCAATCGCTTCGGGAATCGATGGCGGTCGCCGGCGCGGCCGTAGAGCGCGACCGGACTGCGTTCCAGGATGTCGCAAGGGCCAAGAACGCAAAGACGCTCGGTTTCGATGCGAGGCGGATCGCGTCCGAGACGATGGACCTGGTGGTCGCCCTGGGCGCGGAAGGTCAACCAGGCCTGCCGCCCGAATGGCGCAGCCGGGCAGCCAAGGTGCTGGAACGCATCGACGCGCGGCTGGGCGCAGAGATACGTCAGTCCAGGGCGCGCGAGCTCCGCGGCCTGTACGTAATCGTCGATCCCGAGCAAACGAATGGCCGCCCGGTGCTGGACGTCGCCGCGGCCGCGCTCGAAGGCGGCGCGGTGGCAATCCAGCTCCGGGACAAGAAATCGGACAAGGGCCTGGTACTACAGCAGGCAAACGCCCTGGTCAAGCTGTGCGGCAGCAAGCAGGCGCTCTTTATTGCCAACGACGACGCGGACGTGGCGCGCCTGGCGCATGCCGACGGTCTTCACGTTGGACAGACGGACCTCCCGGTCGCGGCGGCACGCCAGATTCTCGCTCCCGACCAGCTGATCGGGTCTTCCAACGCGTTGTTCGAGGAGGCGATCGCGTCGGAGTCCCAGGCCGCTGATTACATTGCGGTCGGCCGGATCTATGAGACGGAAACCAAATCGAATACGCGTCCGGCCGGGCTCGATACATTGCGTCGCGTAAAGCATGCAGTCGGTGTGCCGGTCGTCGCGATCGGTGGCATCAATGAAACGAACGTCGTGCCGGTCGTACGGGCGGGTGCAGACGCCATCTGCGTGATAAGCGCGGTCTGCCGCGCGCCAGATCCAAAGGCGGCGGCGGCGCGGCTGGCGGAGTTGATCGAGTCCAACCGGCCGCGCTGACGAAGGCTCCCGCCGTGTCGGTTGACCGTAGATAGCGGCGGTGTTAGCGTCTCTTGGGTTTGGGTTTTTCCTACTTGTGATGCCGAAACGGACCTTCCCTGCGGGGAAGGTTCTTTCGCGGATACGCGCCGGTAGCGTCAACGGACGCGGTAAAAGGAGACAGCGCAGTGGAATTGATATGGATGGTGCCGGCCGCCGGCGCGGGCGCGGTGCTGTTTGCTCTCTGGCTCGCGCGAGATGTTCTGCGCCGGGATCCCGGGACGCCTGCGATGCAGGATATCGGGGGCCGGATCTACGAAGGCGCCACGGCGTTCCTGCGACGCCAGTACAGCACGATCGGGCTCCTCGCTCTCGTCGCGGCAGTCGCTATCGGCATCGTTCTCACCGTCCTCTCCCGGGAAGAGAGCGACGTCGTTAAGGAATTCGGCAAGCTGGGCGTCGGCTGGCGGACCGCAGTGGCGTTCCTCGTCGGCGCGTTTTGTTCAGGCCTTGCGGGCTTTATCGGGATGCTCATCGCGGTGAAGGCCAACGTGCGCACGGCGTCGGGCGCCGCGAGAGGCGGACTGCCGGAGGCTGTGACGATCGCGATGCGCGGCGGCGGCGTCTCCGGGTTCCTGATCGTGGCGCTCAGCCTTATCGGCGTGGCGGTTATCTACTACGCCTACGGCGGCAACAAGCATCCGGACCTGGCGCCCTTCCTGATCGTCGGGTTTGGATTCGGGGCGAGTTTCGTTGCCCTCTTTGCTCAACTCGGCGGCGGTATCTACACCAAGGCTGCGGACGTCGGTGCCGACCTGGTCGGCAAGGTCGAGGCGGGCATACCCGAGGACGACCCACGCAATGCCGCGGTTATCGCCGATCTCGTTGGCGATAACGTTGGCGACTGCGCGGGCCGTGGC
>JACQUF010000159.1 GCA_016210435.1 Chloroflexota bacterium | reverse complement strand
GCAGTCGAGGAAGTGATGAAGCATTTGAAGCGTGGTCTGAAGAATGCCGTACCCACCCGGCGTGCCAATGCTGAGCCTGATCTTCCCGTCTTTGAACACCTGCACCGGCGAGAGGCACAGGTCGACGCGCTTTCCGCCCGCGATAAGGTTCGGGCTCGGCGCCTTCGGATCGACATCGAAGAAGAAGCACATGTTGTTCAGGAAGATCCCAGTGTCGCCCGCAATCACCCCCGAGCCAAAGCCGCTTCCCAGCGTCTGGGTGACGGTAACCACATTGCCCTCGCTGTCCGCAGCCGCGAAGTGGGTCGTAAGGCCGTCCGCGAATTCCTGAGGCATGTCTGGATACCCCGCCGCGAGATGTTCACGGGCGTATTTCTGCGGAGGCGGCTCAGTGGCCTCGCGCCGGTCAATCTGCTGACGGCGCTTCGCCGCGTACTCCCTGGACAGGAGCGTGTCGAGCGGGATCTTCACGAACGCCGGGTCGCCGCCGTACGCCAGGCGGTCGTAAATCCCGATCTTGATCGCTTCCATGAGTACGTGCAGCGTGGAAGGAGTGCCGTAGCGGAGGTCTTCGAATCCCTCGAGCACATTGAGGGTCTCAAGGATCTGGAAGCCGTCCGAATTCGGTGGGGCCACGCGGACCTGATGTCCCCTGTAGCGGCCTTCGAGCGGTTCCTGCCACTCGACACGTTCGCTGGCGAGGTCTTCCCGCGACAGGAGGCCTCCGTTCCTCTCCACGAAACTGATTATTTGGTCGGCGAGGCGACCGGTGTAAAAGGTGTCTGAGCCGCCCTCGGCGATCTCTGAGAGCGACGACGCCAGATCGGGCTGCTTGAACAATTCGCCTTCCACGGGAACGTGGCCACGTGGATATGCGACCCGGCTGGTGGAAGGGAACGCGGACAGGCGCTTCCGCTGGGTTGCCAGCATCTCGGCATTGAAACGGGACAGCGGGAATCCGTGCTGGGCGCAATCGATCGCGTTTTCGAAAAGGACCTTGCGCGGAAGCCGGCCGTAGGTCTCGTGCATCGTGAGCCAGCCCAGCAGATTTCCTGGCACGAGTGGAGCGATGATCCCGGTTTCTTTCGTCTCTTCGGTATAGAGCTCCGGGCGTGCCTTTCTTGCAGCGCGGCCCGAGAAGTTCAGCACGCGCGTCCTGCCTTCGCTGGCCACGTAAAGCAGGGCGACGCCAATTCCACCCACCCCGGACATGTATGGCTCGACCACGTTGAGCGTGGATGCCACCGCGACTATGGCATCGAGTGCGGTGCCGCCGCGCCTGAGCATGTCGAGCCCAGCCTGCGCAGCCATCGGATGGGCAGCTGCGACCATGCCGCGCCGCGCGCGGACGGGGGGACGCGTCGAGCGGCCATGCGGCCCGGGTTCCGGATAGCTCCGTGCCATGTCTACTCCTGAGCTCAGCTGGTATCAGCCAACCGGGTCGCCTCTTTTGACAAGGGCCCCCGGGCGGCGCAAAGCATAACCGCCCCGGTGAGCGGTGCGCCACGCGGTCGGGCAACCCGAGTCCCAACGCACGTCATCAAGTGCTAACATGCCGGCCGCGCGACCCTTCAAAACGCTGATGAAGTCAAGCGATCCCGCCAGGCGCCGCACTGAGCCCGCCTCAGGCGGTGTTCACGTCGAAGCTCGGACTGAGCGACAGCAACAACCAGCATCAAGCGTATCAAGGCAGGTGCCCAATGTACGACGAGGTGCTTGTCCGTTCCCTTCGCCACGAGGACGCTGATTCCGTGCGATCGCTGGATGGTCGCATCCTCGGTCCCGATCGGTCGATCACATGGACCGGCTACATCGATCGCTTCCTGCGGCTTGCGGATGTCGAAGCGCTGCCTGAAGCGCCCTGGGGCTGTTTCGTCGCCGAGATCCGGGGCAGAGTCGTGGGATTCCTTCTCTCCGAGCTGCGGGGCGGCGAGTACGGCATGCCGCGGGGCGCCTGGATCATGGCCGTCGCAGTCGATCCAAAGATGAGACGCAAAGGGATCGGCCGCAAGCTTGTGGACGAACTCGTGACGCAGTGCCGCCAGAGACGTGTGCCGGAACTCTACGCTGCGCTTCTTCCTGGCGACAACGAGGCGACGTTGTTCCTGCGCGGTTGCGGGCTCGACCCCAGCAAGTCGCTGGCGATCTACTCCCGCACGGCCTGACCCCCTTAAGAGGCCCCGCCCCTCTCCCGCCTGGAGAGGGCTGGGGTGAGGGCGAATCCGAGGCTACTCGCCGACCACCTCTCGCAACAGCCTGAGGTTGTTCTCGCCAAGCAGCTTTCGGACCGTGTGCTCGCCGTGTTTCCGGGCTAGAAGCGCGCTCGTAACGCGCGGCAGCTGACCAATATCTTCCATGCCCTGCGGCACCGATTTGACGCCATCGAAGTCCGAGCCGATTCCCACGTGGTCCGCGCCTGCAACTTTGATCGCGTGTTCAAAGTGAGCGATCAATCGGTCGAAATGAGGAGCTGGCTCGGGCGATTTCCAGCCGATGCGGTCGAAAGGGTCGCGAGCAGGGGGAGGCGGCGGGCCAATGCGTTTCGGGTGCACCTGCGCCGGATCAGCGGTCAGGAAGCCGCTCCCGAAATTGATATTGATCACGCCGCCGGCTCTGGCCATGGCGGCCATCATTTCATCCGTGATGTTTCGCATCGTCGGCGTCAGCGACCGACAGGACGAATGCGATGCGAATACCGGTCTGGCAGACGTCTCGAGAATCTGCCAGAACGCCTTGTCGGAGGCGTGTGAGACGTCGACGATCATCCCTAGGCGGTTCATCTCGCGCACGACGTCCCTGCCGAACTCGGTCAGGCCACCGTGCTTTTCGTCATTCCAGGAATCCATCCACGTGGTCGCCGCTCCCCACGACAGGGTGATCGACCTCACACCGAGGCGGTGGAGAACGTGCAGCACGCGCAGGTCTTCGCAAATGACTCTGCCGCCTTCGATCGTGAGGATCATCGCGGTCTTGCCAGCTGCGTGAATCCGTTCCACGTCCCGTGCCGTCAGGGCTATTTCGAGGTTCCTGGAATGGCGCGCCGCGATCTCGTGGGCGATATCGAGCGAACGGAGCGTGTATTTCAGCGCTTCGGGGTCCGGCGTACCTTCATCGTTCCACACCGCGAAATAACCCGCGCCCACGCCGCCCTCACGCAGCCTGGGTATGTCTACCCGGCCCTCGGCGAGGCGGGTGGAAAAGTCGGGATTGCGCCACACAAGGTGCGTCAACGTGTCGATGTGGGTATCGATCACGATGGACGAGCGGTGCAATCGCAGCGCGGTTTCGTGCAGCTTCAGGTCATTCATTCCGGTCGTACCTTATTGAACGTCGTCCTGAGTTCCGGCATATCTATGCCGGAGGATCTATTGGCCGGCGCCGGGACTCGCGCCGGGGGTGACAGGGGGAGGAAGAACGGGCGTCTGCGCCCCTTCGCGGGTCGACGTGGCGCCCGCCGTCACAACCTCATGCAAATCAATTTCGAAAATGACAGTTGAGCTGGGCGGGACCCTGCCGGGCAGGCCTTGCTGGCCATATGCCAGGCTGGGCGCGATCCTCAGCCTGCGCTTGCCGCCAGACTGCATCGTGGCGAGGCCCTC
>JACQUF010000156.1 GCA_016210435.1 Chloroflexota bacterium | reverse complement strand
GTTCTCTCAAGCCCAAGATCTACGCCGCCCTGGTCGTCGTTCTCGTCCTCGCGGCCGCGATCGTCGCGGTCGCCGAAGGGACCTGGCCAATTTAGGAGTCGCGTGACCCGTCTCAACCGTCCCTGGGTCATCGCACTTGCAGTCCTCCTGCAGGCGATAGCCGCAGTAGCAGCGGTCAGAGGACTAGGGGGCGCGGGCATCGCCGCGCTGGTCGCGGGCTCGTATGTCACCCTGGCGATCGGCGCGGCGAGCAACCTGCGTTACTGGGGTTTCCGGCTCTTCCTGCTCGGCGTAATCCTCAACGCGCTGGTCATCGGCCTCAACGGCTGGCGCATGCCGGTCGATCGGGAGGCCCTGCGTCGGGTGGGAGACTTCGCCAAAGCGGAGCTGCCGAGCGGGACCGACCTGTGGACTCCCAAGCACACAGTGATGGACCGCGTGCACGTTACAGCCTGGCCACTGGCCGACGTGATTGCAGTGCCCCCGATCGGCCGCGTTTTCAGCGCCGGCGACCTTTTCATCTATTCCGGCACGGCGATCGTGCTCGTGGAGCTCGTCAGTCGATGGCGGGCGGCAGCAAGGACCGAGCATCCAGCGGCTCGGGCATCGACTTCCCAAACTCTCCGCTAGAGGTCACAAGCAAATAGACATGCTGAGCGTGGACCAGCCCGGCCCAACCGGGCAGTTCGGCGCGCCCGATTGGACGCTGCAAAGCTGGACATCGACCTCGTCGGGCGAACTCCTCCAGGCGATCTCCGATGAACTTGGCTCCGGGCTGAGCTCGATCATCAGCGCCCGGGAGGTTCTCCTATCGCTCAAGCCTGGCACGTCGATCGAGACGACACGTCAGCTCATGACGGTGATGACACGCGGCATTTCGCGACTGGCGACACTCGGACAGTGCCTCCGCGACGTCCTGGATCTTGCAGACATCCACCGCGGCACGGCGAGCCTTTCTCGCGAATGGATAGATGTCCGCCAGCTACTCCAGGAGGCCGTGGAGGAAATAACCTCACCGGCCGGCTTCCAGGCCGCGCCGTTCGATATTCGAATGGAAGGCAGGGGCCCGATTTTTCAAGTGGATCCCGCAAGAATGCGCCGAGCCCTTGTCAATCTGTTCACCTATGCCCGGCGTTGCGCCCAAAGCACCGAGACGGTTGCGATCCGCGGCAGGACCTACCCCGAGGCATTCGAACTTTTGGCAGAAAGCGGTCCGCAGATCAGAACCGGTGCGGTCAACGAGGAAGCCGCGGCGAGGGGCGAACGACGCGCCAGGCTGCTCGCCCTGTTCGTCGCTCGCGGATATGTCCAATTGCACGGCGGGACCCTGCGGGTCGATACGAAAGGCGGAAAGGTAACGGTGAGCTGCCGACTGCCCACCGGCCAGGCAGGCTGAACCGGGCCCTACCTCTCCCGCCGGGCGAACCTGGCCCGCCATTATCCCGCGGGCCACTGCCAGGTTCGGTTTCGGCAAGCTGGTATTCTGGTTCGGACTTCCGTCCCCAATCCTGTTCAACGCGTTCCTGCTGAAGCTTGGGGGTGCTGCATGTCCGCGTTGAAGTCGATCTGGCAGCCTTCGATTGCCGAACTGATCGCCACTTTCACATTCGTGTTCGTGGGCGTCGGCGCAGCCGGCGCGTCGACCTGGCTCGGAACTGCGCCCGGTGATACCGGACTGATCCTGGTCGGCCTCGCGCACGGCCTCGGAATCATGATCGGCGTGATGACAGTCGGCCGAATTTCCGGCGGCCACTTGAACCCGGCGGTCAGCGTCGCCGCGTGGGCGACCGGCAACATCGGAACGCCCCGGCTGATCGCGTACGTGATCGCCCAGCTTGCCGGCGCGACTCTTGCTGCGATCGCGCTCGATCGCGCCTTCAATATCGACGGCCTGGGCGTACACAAGGTCAGGATCGAAACAGGCACGGCGTTCGGCCTCGAAGCTATCCTGACGTTCTTCCTCGTGTTTGCGGTCTTCGCCCTGGCGATCGATCCCCGGGGGAACAAGACCTGGGCGCCGTTCGCCATCGGGACAGTGATCGCGCTCGACCATTTCATCGCTATCCCGCTGACAGGCGCGTCGATGAACCCGGCCCGAAGCTTCGGTCCCGCACTGGTGCACGGCGAATGGGCGGATCATTGGGTGTACTGGGCCGGCCCGATCGCAGGAGGGATCGTCGCAGCGGTTGTCTACGTGCGGCTATTTGGAGATGACACGCTGCGGAAGCGGGCCAACAACCCGTTCAAGGAGCAGGAAGGCGGCTGAGGTTCGCGAAATCCGGACCCTCACCTGGCTTCGCCACCCTCTCCCCTGTCGAGGCGAGGGGGCTAGAAGCGCCGGACCAGCGATCCAACGAGCTGCGCCCGCTTCACCGGTCCGTACCGGCGCGAGTCGACCGCGCCGGGATGTCCGCGGTTGTCGCTCAGCACGAAGTACTCTTCCGGCCCCAGGTTCCAGGACTCCCCCGCTCCCTCACCCCCACTCCCTCGTCTGGCTCGGGACAGGCTCTCCAGGGGCAGGGGCACTTTCGATTGTTGGTCCCCGCCTTCGGGGCGTCGCCCTGAGCTTTCCGAAGGGGGCGGGGGCGGTTTCAGGGGTTCGCCCTCGCCCTCCGGGGGCAGGCGTGCCGTGCGGTCCTCACCGCTGACCAGGGACGCGTTAATGTGATTACCGTCTCCGTCCAAGGACGGGTGTGCTCTCCGGGGTGGGGCTTCTTCTGGAAGCGCTTGGTCGCGGGCCGGAGACGCCCGGCTGGCGAGGTAAGGTTCCACTAGCACACGGCCATTTACGAGGACGCCAGACGTCCGCACTTCGATCGCCTCGCCCGGAAGACCGATGACTCGCTTCACGTCCAGCCTGCCGCCGCCAGGCGCCCGCACGAGCACGATCTCGCCCCTCTTCGGCCCTGCCCTGCGCAATGCTCGCCGACTGAATACCGCGCGGTCGCCCGGCCGCAGGTTCGGCACCATGCTCTCCTCGACGATCGTTACACGCCGCTCGGTCAGGAAGTCCAGCAGGGTGCCAAGCATGAAGCATTCCACCCGTTGTGTAAGATTGAGCCCTCGTAACAGTCGTGGAAGAGAGCTGCGCCCTTCGTCCTGCGCAGCCAGCACTGGCGATCAGGGAGGATAACGGAATGCTCGATTTCGACCGTGTTCTGCGAATCGGCGACAGGCTGTTCCCGCGCGGGGTCGTGTACGCACATTGCGATATCCCCTGCGGTATCTATGATCCAATCGCCGCGAAGATCGCC
>JACQUF010000154.1 GCA_016210435.1 Chloroflexota bacterium | reverse complement strand
GTCTATGACTTGCTGGCCCCAATCGATCTGCCCCAGGCAACAAGACCCCTGTGAGACACCGCTGCCTGCCGTGCGGCGGCATATTACTGCTGGATGCGAGCCGTGTCTATTTGAACGGGCGGAACGAGGCAACGCAGTGATATTCGGAATCCGGGACGGAGTTTGGCTATGTAAGTTCGACGACTGTAACCGCGTCGCCGCCGGTGTCAGGTTCGGCGGGCCCAAAACTGGCGGCCGACGGGTGGCGTGCAAGCCCTTCTCGGACGGCCTGCCGGATGGCCCCGGTCCCGCGACCGTGGACGATGCGTACAGTCGTCATTCCCATCAGCACGCACCGGTCGATGAACGCGGCCAGCTTCTCCTCGACTTCATGGGCTCGCACGCCTCGCAGGTCGAGGACGTTGGTAGGATCTTCGATCGGCGCGGCCTGGAGCGCGTAGCGCTCGGGCTTTGACGTTGGACGCGGACCCTCGATGCGGCGCAGCTCGCCTTCGTCCAGTGTCACGCGCGCACTGCCCATCCGCAGGTCGACGCGCCCGTCCGGCGCGAAGCCTTCCACCTCGGCGCGCACGCCGAGACCCTTCACTTCAACCACATCGCCAACGGCGAGGGGCGGGGGCGGCGAAGGAGTTCCCCGCTCTGGCTCGGGGACCGCCGGCCGCGCCCAGGCCCGTTGACGCAGCCTTTGCCGGACTCGATCGGCTTCAACCCGCGCCCGGTCGAGGCTCGCAGCTGTCTTTGCCTCCTCCTGGATCTGCTTGAGTGAATCGCGCACGTCGGCGACCTCGCGCTGGAGCTCACGGCGCGTCTTTTCGACCATGTCTTCCTGCTGCCGGGTGATCTGCTCGAGCTTGAGCGTCAGCTCCCGGCGGATACGCGCGGTTTCCGCCCGCTCGGCGTCGGCCTCCGCGGCGGCTTCTGCGATCCTCTTTCGTTCAATCTGAAGCTGCTTCAATAGTTCCTCGGCCTGGACGTGACGGGTCGAAAGGAAGGCCAACGCCTCATCCAGGATGCCGCCGGGCAGCCCCAACCGCTTGGCGACCGCGAACGCATAGCTCCTCCCGGGCACTCCCATGACGAAGTGATAAGTCGGCAGCATCGTCTCGGGGTCCAGTTCAACGCTCGCGTTCTGCATCCCGGGCCGGGAGTTTGCGAACTCGGCGACCGAGCGATGATGAGTCGTGGCGACGACCGGTGTACGCCTCCTGACGAATTCGTCCAGGATGGCGCGTGCAAGCGTGGAGCCCTCTTCAGGGTCGGTGCCGGTTCCAAGCTCGTCGATGAGAGCAAGCGAGCGGCGCGTCGTCGATTCGAGGATCCGGACAACGTTGCCGAGGTGTGAGGAAAAGGTGGACACCGACCGCTCGATGCTCTGGAGGTCCCCGATGTCGGCGAAGATCCCGTCGAAGATGCCCAGGGCCGATCCGCTCGCGGCGGGTATCTGCAGGCCGGCCTGGTGCATCATGGCCAGAAGGCCGATGGTTTTCAGGGCAACGGTCTTGCCGCCCGTGTTTGGTCCCGTGATCACGAGGGCGGAGAAATCCGGCCCCAGCGACACGGTGAGGGGTACGGCGCCTTCGCCGAGCAGCGGATGTCTCGCGCTCCGCAGGCGGACGCGGGCTTCCGAGCCGTCCGGAAGCGATTCTGAACGTTCAGCGCGCATGGCGAGCGCCAGCCGGCCGCGCGCCATGATCAGGTCCAGTTCGCCCGCTGCCATGAGGGCCTCCTGCGAGTCGGCGGCTCTACGGCCGACCAGTTCTGAGAGCCGCCGCAGCACTTTCTCTTCTTCCCGCGCGGCCTCCGCCGCGGATTCCCGCCATTCGTTGCAGAGCTCGACCGCGCTGAAGGGTTCGACAAAAAGCGTTGCGCCCGTATTGGAAACGTCGTGCACGATGCCCTGCAGCGCCTTGCGGTTTTCGACCTTGACCTCCAGGACAAGGCGCTCGCCTCGGGTCGCGATCGCGCCGGACTGAAGGGCGGACCTTGCGTCCGAGTCTGACGTGATTCGCTCCAGGTGGCGCACGAGCCGGTTATAGGTCGTTGCCACCTTGCGCCGCAGGTCTCCGAGACCTGGCGAGGCACGGTCCAGAACGTCGCCCTTGTCAGAAAGGGCATCGAATACGGACTTCCTGAGAGGGCGGAGGTCCGATATTCGTTCGGTGATTTCCAGCAGGTGCGGTAGACGGTCTTCCAACGATCTGACGATCACGCGCGCCTGCCATGTGCTCTCGAGAACATTGACGATGGCGATGAGTTCCTCACCGGACAGCGAACCACCCAGGGCAGCGCGGGAGAGCGCGGCGCGCGGGTCGGGCATCCCGCCGAGTCCGATGTCGCCCTTCGATTCCAGGAGCAATCTGGCTTCCGAGGTCTCTTCCTGGCGCCGCTCTACCACCTCTCGGTCGAATGCCGGATGGAGGTTGGCTGCCATCTCGCGGGCCAGGAAAAAATGAGTGCGTCCGGCCAGGAGGTCGCGCACCTTCGGGAACTCGAGTAGTTCCTCAGCCTTCAGGCGGAGGTCAACTGTGCCGGCAGGAGGAAATTCGTTCATTGATGTCATTCTGCGCGCAGTGTGTCATCGCGAACCACATGCAGTACATCGATCCGAACCTCGGGGTGTGCCATCCCGAGTCCCGATC
>JACQUF010000164.1 GCA_016210435.1 Chloroflexota bacterium | reverse complement strand
GATAGCCGCCGCGCACATAGGAGCGACTCTCGGGTACAAGGACGTCATCTCGTTCGACATGGGCGGCACGACCGCGAAGGTCGGCCTGGTCCAGGACGGCCAGCCTCGGGTGACGAAGGACTATGAGGTGGGCGCTGCCGCGCGCGCCGGTACCGGTTTCGCACGCGGCAGCGGCTACCCCATACGGACCCCCGTGATCGATCTCGTGGAGATCGGCGCCGGGGGCGGTTCGATCGCGTGGGTCGACTCAGGCGGCGTGCTGCGCGTGGGGCCCCGCAGCGCAGGGGCCGATCCCGGACCGGCGTGCTACGGCAAGGGTGGCGAGGACCCAACGATCACGGATGCGAACCTGGTGCTGGGCCGCCTAAACCCGGACTACTTCCTCGGTGGTGAACTGAAGCTCGACCCGGACCTGGCACACCGCGCGATCGAGACGGCCTGCGCGAAGCCCCTCGGCCTGTCTGTCTCAAGGGCGGCGCACGGCATCGTCGAGATCGCCAATTCGGCAATGGTCAACGCGCTTCGGCTCATCTCGGTCCAGCGTGGGTACGATCCCCGGGATTTCGTCCTGGTTGGTTTCGGCGGCGCCGGCCCCGTGCACGCGAACCGCCTCGCGGCAGAAAATGGAATTCCGACTACGGTTGTCCCGATGTCGCCCGGAATCACCTGCGCCATGGGTCTGCTTGTCACCGACCTTCGACACGACTATTCGGCTACGCTGCTCCGGCGTGCCGATCAGGTGGACCCGGAAGCCGTCGAGGAAAGGTTCAGAAAACTCGAAAGTGCCGGGCGTGAAGCGCTCCGCCACGATCGCGTCGCGCCGGCCGACATGACGTTCCAGCGCCACGCCGACATGCGATACGTCGGACAAAGCTATGAGCTTACGGTTCCGATACCGTCGGGCCGGATCACCCGAGCCAGGCTCAATCGCGCAGTCAATGCCTTCCACGCGGCACACGAACAGGCCTATGGACATGCCGCACCCGCGGAGCCGGTGGAGTTCGTGAATCTCCGGTCCACCGCGACAGGTGCAATATCCAGGCCACAGCTACGCGAGTTAGCCGCCGGACGGGGTGGGCGTCTCGCAGACGCGCAGAAGGCGGAACGGAAGGTCTACTTCGATGAAGTCAAGGATCGTGTCCCCGTTCCCGTATACGATCGGTACCATCTCCGTTCTGGAGCGATTATCAAGGGGCCCGCTATCGTCGAAGAAATGGACTCGACGACCGTCGTTCACCCGGGCTACAAGGCTACGGTCGACCGTTTCGGCAACCTAACATTGCAGGCGGCACGGACTCGGTAGGACTGGTCGGTACATGCTTTCGGCCTCGAAATCAGCGGATGTAATCGTCATTGGAGGCGGCTGCGAGGGGACGAGCATCGCCTGGCAGCTTGCCCTCCGCAAGGCGGGCAAGGTCATCCTGCTGGAGAAGCGAGGGATTGCCTCAGGAGCGACTGGCTTCTCGAGCGCGATTATTCGCACCCACTACGGGCATGAGGCGTTGTCCTCGATGGCCCTGCACGGGTTGCGCATCTTTGAGCGGTTCAACGAGATTGTCGGCGGCGAAAGCGGCTTCAGGAGGACGGGGTTTCTAGTCCTCTTTCCCGCGGCAGATGCGAAAGCCGCAAGCGGCGCGGCCGCAATGCACCGGCGTATCGGGATCAATTCCGTATTCCTGGGCGCGGACGAATTCCACCATATCGAGCCGCGGACCACGCGAGACGACATCGGAGCGGTCGTCTGGGAGGCTGAGTCGGGACACGCCGACCCGTCGCTCACCACGACCAGCTTTGCGAACGCGGCACGAAACGCCGGCGTGGAAACGCGGACCGGTGTCGAGGTGCACAGGCTGGTCGCACCGCGCGGCCGCATCGAAGGCGTCGAAACGAATGATGGAACTTATTCTGCGGGGACGGTCGTGGTCGCCGCGAACTATCGGACCAAAGACCTGCTGAAGACCCTCGGAATCGACCTCCCGCTCAATCCCATGCGCCATACGATCGCGATCGTCGAGCGGACCGTGGATTTCGGGCCGCTTCCCCCGATCGTTGCCGACCGCATCCTCGGCGCCTACTACCGTCCTGATGGCGACACCCGGACGCTGATTGGAAATGTCAATTTCGAACGGGGAACGGTCGACGAAGACGTGGAGACTGCGAAGCCGGGCGACAGGCAGGAGATCGAGTCCCTTGTTGAACGGTTCGCGCAACGCTGGCGCGGACAGGACTCGGCAACACTGGCGCGCTCGTACAGCGGCGTCTACGACTGCTCCCCCGATCTGCAGCCGGTCCTGGGTCCGGTCGGAGGGGTCGACGGCCTGTTTGTAGCTGCCGGGTTCAGCGGGCACGGATTCAAGCTATCCCCGGCTGTCGGCGAGATGCTGAGCTCCGCGGTGGTAGGGGAACGTTCGAAAATCGCGGATGTGAGGCTGTTCGACCTGCACCGGTTTGCCCGTGGCCGGACGATCAAGGACCAGTTCACGTACGCGCCCGCGCCGCTTCCAACCCCGTCGCCCACGGCACGGAGAAGCGGGTGACGAACACCAGGACGCCTTCATGAGGGCAACTGGAACGAATGCGAAAGACCGCTGACGTCGTAATCATCGGGGGAGGGGTGATGGGCACGAGCATCGCCTATCACCTTGCCGCCAGAGGGTGCACCGACGTCGCACTGCTTGAAGCGAAATCGCTAGCGGCGGAAGGGACGGGCCATTCAGGCGCTCTCGTACGCCAGCACTACTCGCAGGACGTGATCACAAGAATCGCTCTGCGGTCGGTCGAGATCTTCGAGCGCTTCGAGGAGTTGACGGGCAGCAAGAACGTTTTCCACCAGACTGGTTGGATCAAGCTTGGCACCTCTGCGATGCGGCCGGCCATGGAGAAAAACCTGGTCCGACACCGGGCTCTGGGCGTCGACGCTCGGATGATGTCGATGGACGATCTCGAGGAGGCCATACCGGGCATCAATTTCGAAGGGATCGGAGGCGCGCTGTTCGAACCCAGAGGCGGATACGCCGACCCGATTGCAACCACGCTTGGTTTCGCTGACGCGGCTCGCTCCCGGGGTGTTGAGATCAAAGAAGGCACTGCGGCGACCGGGCTCCGCACGAAGAGCGGGAGCGTGACGGGGGTACGCACCAGCCAGGGAGAGATTTCAGCACGGTTCGTCGTAGACGCGGCAGGCCCATGGGGCGCCCGAGTCGCGGCGTGGGCTGGCGTCAAGTTGCCTATCGAAATCACACGCGAGCAGGACGTGGTTCTCGCCTGCGACGACCTCTCGCTGATGCCGCGCTACCCGGTTTCGAACGGGGTCGACCGGGACTACTGGCGCCGTGAGCTTGGCACGTTTCTGCTCGTCGGCGACGGTCATCCGAAACAGATAGAGCGGGCCGACCCGGATAACTTCAAGCGGGAGGTCGACGAGTCCTTCTCCGACATGATTGCGAGACGGCTCGAATACCGGCTCCCCGCTTTCGCGAAGGCTGCGCGCGTGGTGCGCGGCTACGCAAGCCTGTACGACGTTACCCCCGACTGGCACCCGGTCATCGGCCGGGCGCCCGATGTCGAAGGGCTGATCCTCTGCGTCGGGTTCAGTGGTCACGGGTTCAAGCTGGGTCCGGCAGCCGGCGAGCTGGTGGCCGAAGAGATCCTCGACGGCCAGGCGCATTCGATCGACATATCTCAACTGAACCTGCGACGCTTCGCCGAGGGAAAGCTGCTCGAGGGTAGCTACGCGGGCAACCAGGCCTGACCGCGCGGCTCGCGACGGCTTACACTCTTTCGACACATGTGCGGGATTGCGGGATTTCTCAGCAAAACGTCCGCCGAGGCGCCTGTCGGCAAGGTCCTGCTCTCAATGCTGGAGGCCCTCGGACAGCGCGGGCCTGATTCGGCCGGCCTCGCGCTCTTTGGCCCCGGCTCGCCCAGATTCGAAGTCTGCTGGGTCAGGCTCCCCGAGGACCGGGACCAGGAGGAGGCTTCGGCAGCCGCCCTGGCACGCCTCGCGCCGGTTGCCCGGGTCCGCCGGCATTCGCTGTCCGGCGGGATGGTGCGCGTTGAACTCGAACGCACCGCCACCACGGCGGACTTCTGCCGGCAGGTCGAGACGCTCGAGAGCGGCCTCGAAATCGTCAGCCTTGGGCGACATCTGGAACTCGTAAAACAGGTCGGGGCGCCTTCGAACGTCTCACGCGCGTTCGATGCCGCGGGTTTCATCGGAAGCCACGGCATCGGCCACACACGGCTGTCGACCGAGAGCCGGGTTGACCTTTCGCATTCCCAGCCGTTCTGGGCGCGTGGCGTTCCCGACCTCGCAACTGTTCACAACGGACACATCACGAACT
>JACQUF010000152.1 GCA_016210435.1 Chloroflexota bacterium | reverse complement strand
GCGTTGTCTTCCCGGACGCGGTCTCGCCGGACACGAAGATGTTCAGGCCGTCCTCGATGACCAGCGACAGGTAGGCGGCCATCGTCCAGCTGATGCTGCCCCATTTGACCAGCTGCGTAATGCTGATCGGGTCGTCAAAGGTCTTCCTGATCGAAAAGTTGCTGCCGCGGGTCGAGATGTCCTTGCCGTAGACAATGTTGATACGGGACCCATCCGGGAGGGTCGCGTCCACCACCGGCATGCGGAACGTGACCGGCTTCTTGATTCGTTCAGAAAGCCGCAGCACGAAATCGTCGAGTTCCGCGAACGTCTTGAACCCGAAGCTCGTGCGCAGGCTCTTGAAGATCTTGTGCTCCACAAAGAGCTGGCCCACGCCGCTGCAGCTGATGTCTTCGATGTGTTTGTCTTTGATCAGTGGTTCGATTACGCCCACGCCGACCTTGTTCTTGATGAGCGTGTAACGCAATCCTTCCTGATCGAGCGGCGTCAGCTTCCACTTCTTGAGAAAACCCTGGCTGCTGTTCGATCTGCGGAACTTGGTGACCAGCCCCGTGAAGGCGGGGAGCAGGGCGGTGCGCGTCGACTTCGACGCAGCCGCGCCGACGGTCCGGCCGTATATCTTGTCCAGCGACTCACTCAAGACGCGCGCGAGGTCCTGCGGCGTCTTGGCCAGGTCGAACAGCTCGGTGTACTCGAGCAGCTGCGCCTCGACGTCGTTGAACATCGTGTCGAGCTCGGGATGCTCGATCCTCGGCTCGATCGCGACGTAGTAATCCCGGCCTTTGTCAGGGTCGGCAAGGATATGGGTGAACAGCCCGTCCTCCGTGGGATAAATCACATTCGGGGAGTCGTCATCACCATCGCCCCTGGAAAGCTTCTCCTTGAACTTCGGCACGCCGGTCTGGTCGATCGGCAGGATCTGGAGGTACTCGGCCAGGTGCAGGTTGTCCTTCGCCCTCTCCTGGAATTCAGCGGGCAGCTGCTTGAAGCCCGCTGTATTAAGTGGATCGGCTCGGTCCGCATCGCTTAACGGACGCGGCTCAAATGGGTACGTGAAAAACGGCATCGCCTGATTGCTTAGGCCTTCGCCTTCGTAATCGGGATGATGCGCATGCCCATGTTCGGCTCCACGTCGAACGTGATGATGTTCCCTGTGCTCTTGGAAGCGCCTCGGATCTTCGAGACTTCCAGGATCTTTACGAGTTGCTCGCCGATTTCCTCTACCCGGAGGCTCAAGTGGGCATCGCACATGGAACGGAGCCTGGCAAGGGTCGCATTGTCGAACGCGTAGGAGTTGGCGACATTGACGATGGTCCGGCCGTCGCCGCAAAGGTCGCGGCAGGCTTCGAAGTAGCCGAGCGTCTCTTCTGAACCCGTATGGGTCACGAACGTGGTCAACGAGTCCACTACGATGAGGTCGCTCGTGCGGTCGCCGCGCATCGCGACCAGCAGGGTGTCGAATACTTCCTTCGGACTGAGCCCGGTCCTCTGAGTCGTCACCTCCATGATCTGCAGCCTGCGAAGAAGCAGGAAATCGAGGATGTCCAGCGAGAGGCTCGACATCTGGCGGATGAAGCTCTTTACCGTGTTTTCCGAGGTGTAAAGAGTAACCGTGGCGCCATCTTGCAGCGAACCCCAGATCAGCTGCTGAGAGACAACCGACTTCCCGGAGTCGGACTGCCCCTCGATCAGGGTCAGGGAGCCGAGCGGGATGCCTCCGCCCATCTTGTTGTCGATCTCAGCGTTGCCGGTTGAGATCGCCTTTTTGAGTTCGCTGTCTGTGTTTGGCATCGATTTCTCCATCCCTGCTGCAATTCACGCCCGTAGTTGCCCTGTTTTCCAGACCATCGCCACAGGAACCGGTTGGGGCAGGCCCTAATGCGTGAACTGCGCGCTAAGGGTTACTCCTTGCCCGGTGGAGACCAGTAGCTGACCCACCGTTGACGTGGCCGCGGCAGGCTGCAGCCGCGCCTGGATCACGATCTCTTCGAGCGGGTCCAGCTGGTCCTGCCCGAAGGTCTCACCGACTTCATCCACCGCGTCCCGATAGATTCCCCTCACGTTCCATTCGTTGTCGCCCGGGGTCGCCGCGCTCGTGTATGTAAGCCGCTTCACAAGGACACTCGATGACGAAGTCGAACTCTTGTAGTGGGCGATCACGTCCCAGTTGTCGAACTTCAGCACCGAAGTGTTACCGGTATTGCGTGCGGCCAGCCGCAGGTCGGCGCCCCCGGACCGTACCTGCATGTCGACCTCTTCCAGGTCGGTCTCCTTCATGTCACGGGCCAGCGCTCGCATGAATTTCCACGATTCGGATACTCCCGCTTGCGGGCCCAGCGTGCCCTGAAGAAGCGAAATGACAACCGTAAGGAAGCTCGCGAGCGCAATGATCGTTACGACCAGGTTCGCCACTTTTCACCAAGACACATGGGCGTGTTGCCATACTTCTCCCGGGCCTGATGGGGGGCGCCCTCGTTCGCAATATCTCGCGTCAAGCGTCGAAAAGAATCCGTGTGGACAGCCCGTCGACGGTAGTAATCACCACCATGCCGGTTGTCCCCGTTCCGGCAACCGGGCTGACCTGCAATCGCAGGACCATCTGTTCCACCGGGTTGAGCACGTCCGGGTCTGTCCCCTTGGTGATGCGCGTGGTTGCATTCAGATAGATCCCGCTTACAGTCCACTTGCCCGCGCTCAGGGTGCCGGAGGTATAGCTGAGCCTCTGGATCGAGATACCCCCGGATGCGGTCGTGTACTGGACCGCGACATCCCATTCCTTCCACTGCGAATAGGAGCGAGCCCCGGCGTTCTCGATTACAACGTCAACGATCGTTGTGCCTGCCGATACCGCCACCATGGCGGTAAGCGGACTGATCGATCCCAGCGATTCCACGTAGGCGGCGCTAGCTTCAGCGACCCAGGCCTCGTTGGATTTGCCCCCCGCGTTGAGGGAAGCGCCGAGCAGGGTCGTGATGGATGTGAGGACGATCGCGAATGAGAAAACGGTGAGCAGGGCGTCACTCATGGCTACATGCTGAAATACTTCTCGGTGGAGATCCCGTTCGGCGTTATGTACTTGATGTACCAGGTGC
>JACQUF010000163.1 GCA_016210435.1 Chloroflexota bacterium | reverse complement strand
CCGCAGAACTCCCACATCACCGTCCGCTGGATGGCGTAGGGATTGAAGGTTAGCCCCTGATCGATCGCCCAGATCTTTCCGGTGGAGTCCTTGAGGCAAGCGCCGCCTTTGCGGTCCGCGTTGTTGGTGAACAGATCGAAGGCGGCGATCGGCTCGAATTTCTTGAGGTTGTTCTCGCGCATCGTGAAGAAGTTCGCCGTGGGATCGGCATCGATGTACTGCTGGACACTGCCGATTCCATGCGGCCCGTCCCGGATCACGGTAGGCGGAATCGCGGGCCAGCCCAGCGTCGCGCTCAGCACGTACGCTGCGCATTCCCGACGGTACAGCGTCCCCCTTGGGAAGTCCCGGAGTGGCCTCTCCCCGGCCATCGGTTTGTAGATGGCGTGTATCGGTTCCCGGCCGTTTCCAGGCTCGAGCTTTATTACGAAGACGTGGTTCGAGCCCAGGGGATGAAGTCCAAACGCGGTGATCGGGGCGGTGGCCATGACCGCAAGAAGGTCGTGCGCGGGGAGCTCAGCGCGTTTGGTCATATCTTTCTTGCTTCGCAGGGCATCTCCGGTGCGCCCTGACACGGCCTGGGGCTACGCGAACTTGATTTCCCCCTTGTGATGCCCGTTTTTCTTGGGGCACACGTGCCCCTCGGGGTCGATCGGTCCGCCGCAGAGGGGGCAACGCGGCCTGCCCGCCGCGCAGACCTCGATCGCTTCTTCGGACAACTTGACTCCACTCGGCCTGGAGAAACTGAACTGGACCGCTACGGGGTCTTCTTCGTCTTCCGCTTCGGCTTCCGGGCCGGCATCCGGGTCTACGTTCGCCGCTTCGATCGTGAACATGTCTGTCGACTGATTGTGGCGAATCGACATTTCGACGGCCTTGAATTCCAGTTCTGTGCGCTCCCGCGGCGGCGGCAGGTCGGGCTCAAACCGCACAGGCGCCGACGGGCGGTCCGTGGCCACGGCGAACTGACGGATCGCCAGCGCCACCTGGAACAGTTGCTCCTTCTCCATCCATACGATCGCCCGGCCGCGGCCGCTTTCGGCCGTGACCTTGAAGGTGCGCTGCCCGGGCTTGCCGATCGACGCCGCAACCACGTTGTCCACCAGGCCGAGGTCGAATTTTTGAACCGGTGTCACGATGCCGTCGTCCTCCGAATCGACGTACCTGTCTCCATTTTAGGGATGGCTGAGCGGGATCAGAGCGCTCGAATTCCCGGGATGACGTGTTCGCCGACTACCTGGATCTGTTCGTCAATCCGTTCGGCGGGGACCATCCACGACAGGAGGACCTGGCGGACGCCGGCATCATGAAACTCCTCCAGCCTGGCTACCGCCTCTTCAGGCGGACCCAGCAGAACGTAGCGTTCGGCAAGCTCGCGGTAGGAACCGTCATATTTGTATCCGGCCTCGAGCGAAGCGGCTGCCAGCTGGACTGACTCTTCGCGGGTTCGCCTCACCGCGGTCATCAGGTGAAGGCCCCAGCCGAATTCATCGACGCTCTTCCCCTGCTTCGTGAGGAGATCACGGAGAGTCTGAGCTCCTCGTGCATAGTGCGATGGGCGGAAGAGATACGGCAGCCACCCATCTCCAGATTTTGCGGCCCGCTCCAGGGCTGCGTCAGTCCTGCCGCCGATCCAGATCGGCGGCCCGCCTGGCTGAGCCGGCCGTGGGTTGATATCAACCGCATCGAACGCGAAGTGCTTCCCGGCGTGAGTCACCCGCTCGCCGGTCCACAGCTTGCGCAAGATGGCGATGGCTTCGTCGGTACGCGCCCCACGTTCGTGGACCGGGATGCCGAGGGCCCTGAATTCGCCTGGAAACTCCCCTCCGACTCCCAGGCCGAGAATCAGCCGCCCGCCCGAAGCCAGGTCGACGACCGAAGCTTCCTTGGCAAGCATGACCGGATGGTGCAGGGGAGTGATCACGATCGAGGTGAGAAGCCGCACCCGTTGTGTAGCACCTGCGGCGGCCGCAAGCGCGGTGAGGGCCAGCTGGGTGGCGCCCGGCTTTTGATCGCGGTGGACGTGCTCACCGGCACCGACAAAATCGAATCCTGCCTCTTCCGCCATCCGGGCGTGACGAACCGTCAGAGCCGGTTCGGCGAGGTTCGCACCCAGTCCCAATGACATTCGACATTCCTTCCGCCGATCCCTCAAACCTCTCCTGTCCCGGGAGAGGTTGGTTCCGGTCGTGACCGAAACCGGGTGAGGGTGAATTGCCGCTCCCCTACGACCGTGGTAGTCTGCTCAGGATGGCGTTGCTGGCAGGAAGGCCGGCAACACGGAGAAGAGTAACCCGGCGACGGCCGTCAAGCGAGCTCCGAGCGGTGGAAGGGAGCACCCAGCGGCCGGGCGAAAATCACTCCGAAGCCGCCAGCCAAAACCCTGGTAAACCGGGGGAGTAGACCTGGCCGGATAGCGGTCCGTTATCAGCCGCGGAAGCATGAACACGTGCTTCGCCGAGTGTTCCCGATGATTAATCGGGAGAATCAGGGTGGTACCGCGGGAATTCAACCCGTCCCTTTGGGGACGGGTTTTTTTGTTTGCCCCGGATACACCCTCCTTCCGTGAACGGAATGGGCGGATCTAATCCCCTCCGGTGAAAGGGAAGGGTGCCTGGTTCCGAGGGGTGAGGGCGAGAAGAGACGAGGTTTGCGATGCAGAGAGTTGAGCTCTACGACACGACACTGCGGGACGGGACCCAGGCTGAGGGGATCTCGATTTCAGTGGACGATAAGCTCGCCATCGCCCAGCGGCTCGACGCCCTCGGTGTCCACTACATCGAAGGCGGATACGCGGGCGCCAATCCGAAGGACGATGAGTTCTTCCGGCGGGCACAGGGCCTCAAGCTCCGCAACTCGGTCCTGGTCGCCTTTGGCAATACCCGACGTGCCAACGTCCCAGCGGAGTCGGATGGGTCCATTTCAGCGTTGCTCGCGGCGAAGACATCGGTGGTCACCCTCGTGGGCAAGGCGTCGGAGATGCAGGTCACGCGCGTGCTCGAGACCTCGCTTGAAGAGAACCTCGCCATGATCGCAGACTCGGTGCGAGTTCTTCGCAAGAACGGCCGCCGAGTTTTCTTCGATGCCGAACACTTCTTCGACGGATATAGGGCGAACCCGTCATATGCCGTACAGGCCGTCAAGGTCGCCGCGGAAGCCGGCGCGGAGTGCGTGATCCTGTGCGACACCAACGGCGGCACGCTCCCTGACGAAGTCGCCGCGATACTGGCGAAAGTGAAGCCCCAGCTGCAGGTCCGCCTTGGGATCCATGCCCATAACGACGCCGACGCCGCGGTT